>JAEXBT010000045.1 GCA_023393895.1 Pseudomonadota bacterium | reverse complement strand
GGCGCGAAGCGCGCTGACCAGCTTCGTGCGGATGCGCATCTTGCGCTGCATGTCGGGCGAGCGCAGGTCGAGGTAGCGGTACTTCAGGCGGATGTCCTCGCCCGGGTTCTCGTGGTGGTGGAACGGCAGCGGCTCGGCCTTGTTCAGCACCTCGATCTTCTCCGCCAGCAACTCCACCTTGCCGGTGGCGATGCGGTCGTTGACGGCGTGGCGCGCGCGCACCGTGCCGGTGATCCGCAGGCAGTCCTCGTAGCCGATCCCGGCGGCGACCTTCAGCACCTCGGCATTGCCCGGCGCGTCGGACGGCTCGGCGACGACCTGGACAATGCCCTCGTGGTCACGCAGGTCAATGAAGACCAGTCCGCCCATGTTGCGGGCGACGTCGGCCCAGCCGCACAGGGTCACGGTCTGGCCGATGAGCGATTCGTCGATCAGGCCACAGAAATGGGTACGCATGGGCGCCTTCGTTGTCGGATGCAGCCGGCTATTTTAGCCGGGCCGCGGCTCATTCGCCCTTGGCGGCGGGCGCGGGCGCGGCCGGCTTGGCATCGCCGCCCGCCGGCTTCGCGCCCTGCCCGCCTTCGCCCGCCAGGTTGCGCTTGCGGTCACCCGATTTCTTGAAGTCCGTTTCGTACCAGCCGGAGCCGGCCAGCCGGAACGACGGCGCGGTGACCTGACGGCCCACCTGGCCCTCCACCCCGCACTCGGGACAGGCGGCGGGATCGGGATCGGACATCTTCTGCAGCTTGTCGAACTGGTGACCGCAGGCAGCACAGGCGAAGGCGTATATGGGCATGGCACACCGAACATTGGAACCGGGGCAAACGTGGGGGCCGCGATGGGCAAATCAAGGCCATGCCCGCCATCCCGACGCACCGACCCCAGGCACAACATGTTGTGTTGACGATCGCGGAATGGCGTATATATTGATGTCGTCGGTTCCCGCCGCCTCGGCGCCGGGATGAAAAGGGAAGCTGGTGCGTGTGCCCGCACACCATTCCAGCACTGCCCCGCAGCGGTATTTGGGAACGAACCCGTCATACGCACTGGAGCGATCCGGGAAGCGGCGGGCAAGGAGGAAGGTACGCCTTCCGCGCCCATGAGTCCGAAGACCTGCCGACAGCCGCGCGCAGCACGAACGCGCGGTGCCGGCATGTGGACTCCGGGGGGGAGTTGGCCGGTGAATCGCGAGGCCGGCCCCTGCCCGGCATTCGCGCCTCACCTGTTTCCCCGCCCGTGATTCCGCCGCCCGAGGGGGCGTGGCCGCGAACCGGGCGACTTCGCGTGCCCGCCGCATCCACGCTTCCATCGCACGGCTTCGAGGGAAAGCCGCGCACCCGTGCGTCCATCCGACCGAGAGAGACGCCATGAATACCCCCGATGTCCTGCATGCCGACCCCGCTGCCGCCACCCCGGCCGCATCCACCCATCAAGCACGCCCCGCCGAGCCGCCCGCCGGCGAGAACTTCAGCCTGACCCCGCCCACCGCCGCCCACGCCATGACCGTCACCAAGCGCGACGGCAGCCGCCAGCCGGTGGACCTGAACAAGATCGTCCACGCCATCACCCGCTGCATCGAAGGGCTGCACGCGGTGGACCCGATGCGGGTCGCCACGCGCACCATCTCCGGCCTGTACGACGGTGCCAGCACCCGCGAGCTGGACGAGCTGTCGATCCGCACCGCGGCGCTGTTGACCGGCGAGGAACCCGAATACGGCCGGCTGGCCGCGCGATTGCTGGCCAATGTCATCGCCAAGGAAGTGGCCGGGCAGGAGATCCATGCCTTCTCGCAGTCGATCACGCGCGGCCACGAGGTCGGGCTGATCAACGACCGACTGCTCGATTTCGTCCAGGTCAACGCACGCAAGCTCAACGACGCCATCGACCTCCGCAATGACTGGCACTTCGACTATTTCGGCCTGCGCACGCTCTATGACCGTTACCTGCTGCGCCATCCGCACACGCGCAAGGTGATCGAAACCCCGCAGCAGTTCTTCCTGCGGATCGCCAGTGCGCTGAGCACCGAAGTGGGCGAGGCGATCACGCTGTACCGGACGATGAGTGCGCTGGAGTACATCCCCAGCTCGCCCACCCTGTTCAACGCCGGCACCCGCCACGAGCAGCTTTCTTCCTGCTTCCTGCTGGATTCGCCGCAGGACACGCTGGCGTCGATCTACGCGAAGTACGGCGAGATCGCCCAGCTGTCGAAATTCAGCGGCGGCATCGGCGTGGGCTACAGCCGGGTGCGCTCGCGCGGCTCGCTGATCCGCTCCACCAACGGGCATTCCAACGGCATCGTGCCGTGGCTGAAGACGCTGGATTCCTCGGTGGCCGCGGTCAACCAGGGCGGCAAGCGCAAGGGCGCGGCCTGCGTGTACCTGGAAACCTGGCACGCCGACATCGAGGATTTCCTGGAGCTGCGCGACAACGCCGGTGACGACGCGCGCCGCACCCACAACCTCAACATTGCCAACTGGGTGCCGGATTTGTTCATGCAGCGCGTGGAGGCCGACGCGCAGTGGTCGCTGTTCGATCCGCACGCGGTGCCCGAGCTGGTGGATGCGCACAACGAAGCCTTCGAAGCCGCCTATGTCCAGGCCGAGCAGCAGGGCAAGGCGGTGCGCACATTGCCGGCGCGCAAGCTGTACGTGCGGATGATGCGCACGCTGGCGGAGACCGGCAACGGCTGGATGACGTTCAAGGACAAGTGCAATCGCGCGTCGAACCAGACGTTGCGCCCTCACAACGTCATCCACCTGTCCAACCTGTGCACGGAAATCCTCGAGGTCACCAGCGCCGAGGAAACGGCCGTGTGCAACCTGGGCTCGATTAACCTGGCGCGTCACCTCGATGCGCATGGCGATTTCGATTTCGACAAGCTCGGCGAGACGGTACGGCAGGCGGTGATCCAGCTGGACCGGGTGATCGACCTCAACTTCTACCCGATCGAAACCGCACGCCGCGGAAACCTGCGCTGGCGCCCGGTGGGCCTGGGCTGCATGGGCCTGCAGGACGTGTTCTTCCGTCAGCGCCTGGCGTTCGACAGCCCGGAATCCCGCGCCTTGTCGAAGCGGATCGCCGAGGCCATCTATTTCCACGCGCTGGACGCCTCCTGCGAACTGGCCATCGAGAAGGGCGCGCATCCCAACTTCGACGACACCCGTGCCAGCGTCGGCACGTTGCAGTTCGATGCCTGGGACGTGCAGCCGGAAGCGCCCGAACGCTGGGACGCACTGCGCGAACGCATCCGCCAGCATGGCCTTCGCAACTCGCTGCTGATCGCCATCGCCCCGACCGCCACCATCGCCTCGATCGCCGGCTGCCACGAGTGCATCGAGCCGCAGGTCAGCAACCTGTTCAAGCGCGAGACGCTGTCCGGTGATTTCCTGCAGGTCAACCGCCATCTCGTCGACGAACTCAAGAAGCTCGGTCTGTGGACGGCGGAGATGCGCGATGCGATCAAGCTGGCCGACGGCTCGATCCAGGGCATCACCGCCATCCCCGAGAGCTTGCGCCGCATCTATCGCACGGCCTGGGAACTGCCGATGCGTGCGTTGATCGACATGGCGGCCGATCGCGGCGCCTTCATCGACCAGTCTGCCTCGCTCAACCTGTTCATGGAAAGCCCGAACATCGGCGCGCTTTCTTCCATGTACATGTACGCGTGGAAGCGCGGCTTGAAGACGACGTACTACCTGCGCTCGCGCCCGGCCACGCGCATCGCCAAGACGACCGTTTCCGGGGCAACGCCGGCGCAGGCCGTGGCCTGTTCGCTCGAAAATCCCGAGTCCTGCGAGGCCTGCCAATGACCGCCCGATCCCCGCACCTGCTCGATCCCGGCTTCGAGCTCACCCTGCGCCCCATGCGCTACCCGCAGTTCTACGAGATGTACCGCAACGCGATCCGCAACACCTGGACCGTGGAGGAGATCGATTTCCAGATCGACATCAGCGACCTGCACGCGAAGATGACGCCGGCCGAGCGCCATCTGATCCATCGGCTGGTGGCGTTCTTCGCCACCGGCGATTCCATCGTCGCCAATAACCTGGTGCTGAACCTTTACCAGCACCTCAATGCGCCGGAAGCGCGGATGTACCTGTCGCGGCAGCTGTACGAGGAAGCGCTGCACGTGCAGTTCTACCTGACCTTGCTGGACAACTACCTGCCGGACGCCGACCAGCGCACGCAGGCATTCGCGGCGGTGGAGAACATCCCGTCGATCAAGGCCAAGGCGGACTTCTGCTTCCGCTGGATCGATTCGATCCAGCAACTGGACCGCATCGAAACCCGCGAGCAGCGCCGCCAGTTCCTGCTCAACCAGATCTGCTTCGCCGCCTGCATCGAGGGCCTGTTCTTCTTCGGTGCCTTCGCCTACGTGTTCTACC
>JAEXBT010000023.1 GCA_023393895.1 Pseudomonadota bacterium | reverse complement strand
AAGGAATCGCTGGTGCTGGCCGGCGAACTGCTGATGCGCGAAGTCGCGGTCTCGGGCAGCACGCTGGTACCGATCGACAGCGAGCACAACGCGATCTTCCAGTGCCTGCCGCAGGGACGCCCCGACGCCGGCGTGGCCAAGATCATCCTCACCGCCTCCGGCGGGCCGTTCCGCGGTTGCAGCCGCGCCGAACTGTCGGACGTGACGCCGTCGCAAGCCATCGCGCACCCCAAGTGGTCGATGGGCCCGAAGATCTCGGTCGATTCGGCCACCCTGATGAACAAGGGGCTCGAGGTCATCGAGGCGCATCACCTGTTCGGGCTGCCCGTCTCCCGACTCGATGTACTGGTGCATCCGCAATCGCTGGTGCATTCCTTCGTCGAATTCGTGGATGGGTCGACCCTCGCCCAGCTCGGCCTGCCGGACATGCGCACCTCGCTCGCGGTCGGCTTGGCGTGGCCTGATCGCATCGTCTCGGGCGTGGCCGGCCTCGACCTCGTCGCCCAGGGCGGCGCCCTCACCTTCGAGGCGCCGGACCTCGATGCCTTCCCCTGCCTGCGCCTCGCCTTCGAGGCCCTGGAAGCCGGCGGCACCGCGCCCGCGACCCTCAACGCCTTGAACGAGGAAGCCGTTTCAGCCTTTCTTCAGGGCGAGATTGGTTTCCTGCACATCCCCGCGCTGGTCGAAGACGGTCTGGCCGCGCTCCCTTCCGTCCCGGCGGAATCACTGGACACGCTGCGTGCGGCCGATGCCTCGGCCCGGCGTCACGCGCGTTCGGCGATTTCGCGCATCCGCTGATGTGGCCGCATGAATGATTTCGCGGGCTCGGTGTTCTGGCTGATCGTCAGCCTCGGCATCCTGGTCACCTTCCACGAGTTCGGACACTATTGGGTCGCGCGGCGCTGCGGCGTGAAGGTGCTGCGCTTCTCCGTGGGCTTCGGCAAGCCGCTGTGGCTGCGCCGCGGCAAGGACGGCACCGAGTACGCCATCGCGGCGATCCCGCTGGGCGGCTACGTGAAGATGCTCGACGAGCGCGAGGGCGAGGTCGCCGCGTCGGAGTCGCACCTCTCGTTCAACCGCAAATCGGTCTGGCAGCGGATCGCGATCGTCGCTGCGGGACCGGCTGCGAACGTGTTCCTGTGCGTCGCCTTCCTGTGGGCGATGTTCGTGGTCGGTCGCCCCGATTACGCGCCCGATATCGGCCGTGTGCAGGGCGTGGCCGCTGAATCCGGCTTCCAGCGTGGCGACCGCATCCTTGCCATCGACGGGCGCGGCACGCCGACCTGGAGCGAAACCGGCATCGTCCTGGTGACCGCGGCCATCGATCGCCAGCCGATCCCGGTGGAGGTACGCGATGCCGGCGGCCAGACGCGCCAGCGCACCCTGCGCCTCGATCGCCTGCCCGCGGGCACCCGCGAGCGCGAGGCGATCGCCGCGATCGGGCTGGTGCCGGCGCACGCGATCGCCCCGGCGGTGGTGGGCGAGGTCGCCAGCGAGGGCCCGGCGGCCGGCCAATTGCGGGCCGGCGACCGCGTCACGGCCATCAATGGCCACGCGATCGTGGATTTCGAATCGATGCCGGCCCTGATCGAGGCCGCCGGCCGTGAGGCGCGCGAGGCCCGGGTCGAGGTCGAGCGCGGTGGCCAACGCCTCGCCTTCGACATCACCCCGCGGCGCTTGCAGCGTCCGGATGGCGGCGAGTACTGGGGCATCGGCATCGCCGCCGACCGCACCGCGGCGCCCGCGCATACCGCTTTGTTGCGGCAGGGGCCGCTGCAGGCGATTCCGGCCGCGTTCAGGGAAACCTGGAAGCTGGCCACCGATTCGCTGGGAATGATGCAGCGCATGATCACCGGGCGGGCGTCGCTGGAAAATGTCTCCGGACCGGTCACCATCGCCCGCTACGCCAACGCCACCGCCGACATGGGGCCGGCCTGGTTCCTGCAGTTCCTCGCCCTGGTCTCCCTCAGCCTGGCCATCATCAACCTGCTGCCGATCCCGATGCTGGATGGCGGGCATCTCCTGTATTACCTTATTGAGCTGGTCAAAGGGCGCCCGCTCGACGAGCGCGCCATGGCCATCGGCCAGTACCTCGGCCTTGCGTTCATGGCCTGCCTGATGGGCCTGGCGTTCTACAATGACCTCCAGGGTCTGCTGCGCTGATCGTGCCGCGGACCTAACTTCATGCAAACCGGACTTCCGTAATGACGCGAACCCCCACCCGTCGCCGCCTGCTCGCCCTGGCCCTCGCATCCGCACTGGCGGTCCCCGCATGGGCCCAGTCGTTCGAGCCGTTCACCGTCAGTGACATCCGCGTCGATGGCCTGCAGCGCATTTCCGCCGGTACCGTTTTCACCTACCTGCCGGTGGAACGCGGCGACACCCTGGACCAGGCACGCGCCGGCCAGGCGATCCGCGCCCTCTACCGCACCGGCTTCTTCGAGGACATCCAGCTCGACCGCCAGGGCAACATCCTGGTGCTCACCGTGGTCGAGCGCCCGGCCATCAACAAGCTCACGCTGAGCGGCAACAAGGACATCCAGACCGAGCAGCTGATGAGCAGCCTGAAGGACATCGGGCTGGCCGAAGGCGAGACCTACGACCGCATGAGCCTGGACCGGGTGCAGCAGGAGCTCACGCGCGCCTACCAGCACCGCGGCAAGTACAACGTCGAGATTGACCCGGTCGTTTCCCGGCTCGACCGCAACCGCGTCGACATTGCCATCAACATCAAGGAAGGCAAGGCGGCGAAGATCCGCCACGTCAACGTGATCGGCAACGACGTGTTCACCGACAAGCAACTGCTTGGAAACTGGGAGTCGCGGCCGTCGAACTGGCTGAGCTGGTACCGCCGCGACGACCAGTACTCGAAGGAAAAGCTCTCCGGCGATCTGGAGAAGCTGCAGTCCTACTACTTGGACCGCGGCTACATCGATGCCGACGTCGGTCCCGACAACACCCAGGTCTCGATCAGCCCGGACAAGCGCGAGGTCTACATCACCACCGGCCTGACCGAGGGCGAGCAGTACAAGATCTCCACGGTCGGCGTGAGTGGCGACACCGTGCTGCCGAAGGAGGAGATCGAGCAGCGGGTGAACATCTTCGTCAAGCCTGGCGACGTGTTCTCGCGCGCGCGTCTGGAAGCCGCGACCGAAAGCATCACCGCCGCGCTCAGCAACGTGGGCTACGCCTTCGCGCAGGTTCAGCCGGCGCCCGACGTCGACCGCGAGGCGCGGACGGTGGGCATCGACATGCAGGTGGTGCCGGGGCCACGCGTCAACGTGCGCCGCATCGTGTTCAAGGACAACAACCGCACCAAGGACGAGGTGATGCGTCGCGAGATGCGCCAGTTCGAGGGTGCGTGGTACTCGCAGGCGGCTATCGACCGCTCCAAGATCCGCCTGCAGCAGCTCGGCTATTTCTCCACGGTGGACATCGAGAGCAAGCCGGTGCCGGGCAGCAATGACCAGGTGGACCTGGAAGTGAAGGTCAAGGAGGAGAACTCCGGCCAGGTGATGCTTGCGCTCGGCTATTCGCAGCTCGGCGGCATGCAGCTCAGCGGCCAGCTGTCGGAGAACAACTTCCTCGGCAGCGGCAACCGCGTCTCGATCGCGGCGATGCGCAGCTCCTACCAGAAGCGCTACGACTTCTCCTTCGTCAATCCGTACTTCACCGACAACGGCGTCTCGCTCGGCTACAACCTGTTCTGGAACGAATTCGACTACTCGGACTTCAACGTCGCGCAGTACTCGACCAGTTCCGGCGCCGCGCAGATGTTCATGGGCATCCCGATCACCGAGTACGACACGGTGAGCTGGATGATGGGCATCGACAGCAAGAAGGTGCTGGCGATCCCGGGCTCGACCCCGCAGACCATCGTCGATTACATCGACGCCGTCGGCAACCGCACCTTCCATTCGTGGCGCACCCAGCTGGCCTTCGCCCGCGATACGCGCAACCACGCGCTGACCCCAACCGCCGGCACCTTCCAGCGGGTCGGATTGGAAGCCACCCTGCCCGGTTCGACCGTGCAGTACTGGAAGCTGGACTACCAGTTCTCCAAGTACTGGCCGCTGAGTCCCGCGCTGGTGCTCAACACCGCCTTCAATGTCGGCTACGGTGATTCCTACGGGGAAGAGTTCACGCGCCACCTGTGCCACACCGCGCCAACCCAGGCAAACCCGAACCCGACGCCCAGCGAGCCGTGCGAAACCACTTCGCCGGATTACGTCAAGACCGTGACCGCAAGCGGCCTGCCGTTCTTCGAGAACTACTACGCCGGCGGCGTGTCACCGTCGGGCCGCGTCCGCGGCTTCGTCGACAACACGCTCGGCCCGCGCGTGCCGAACAGCTACGGCTACCTGCAGCCGCTGGGCGGCGCGCTGAAGACGGTTGGCACCCTGGAACTGTTCTTCCCGAAGCTGATCGACAGTCCTGCTGCCCGCGTGTCGGCCTTCGTCGATTTCGGCAACGTGTACGCAAGCCGCGACGGATTCGATGCGGGCGAGTTCCGCGTGTCCACCGGCCTGTCGCTGATGTGGCGCTCGCCGATGGGCCCGATCTCGATCAGCTACGCGATTCCACTGCGCAAGCAGGATGCGATCTTCGACTCCACCGGCAAGATGGTTCAGGAAGGCGATCGCATCGAACGCCTGCAGTTCACCTTCACCGGCGGTTTCTGACGGCGGCCCATGGCGGCGACGTTCACCGCGGCGGAGCTGGCACAACGGTTCGGGCTGGACGTCATCGGCGACGGCAAGGCCGTCGTCGACGGCGTCGGCACGCTGGCAGCGGCCCGGCCGGGCCAGCTCGGCTTCCTCGCCAACCCGCGTTACCGCAGCCAGCTGGAGTCCACCGCCGCCAGCGTGGTGGTGATGCGCGCGGCCGATGCCGAGGAAGCGCCGGTCACCGCGCTCGTCGCGCGTGATCCCTACGCGGCTTTCGCACGCATCGCCGCGCTGTTCGAGCCGGTATCGGCGCATCCCCCGGGCATCCACCCGAGCGCCGTCATCGCGCCTGAAGCGCTCATCGATCCCTCCGCCCACATCGGTCCGTTCGTGTCGATCGGCGCGCGCTCGCACGTCGATGCCGGCGCGGTGATCGGCCCCGGCTGCGTGATCGGCGACGACTGCACGGTCGGCGCCGGCAGTGAACTCCTTGCCCGCGTGACTCTGGTGACCCGCGTGCGACTCGGCCAGCGCGTGCGCATCCACCCGGGCGCGGTGCTCGGCGCCGACGGCTTCGGCCTGGCGATGGCCGATGGCCGCTGGCTGAAGGTGCCGCAGCTCGGAGGCGTGGTGGTGGGCGACGATTGCGAGATCGGCGCCAACACCTGCATCGACCGCGGGGCACTGGATGACACCGTGCTGGAAGAGGACGTCCGCCTCGACAACCTGATCCAGATCGGCCACAACGTGAGGATCGGTGCGCATACCGCGATGGCCGGCTGCTCGGCCGCGGCCGGCAGCGCGCGGATTGGCCGCTACTGCCTGATCGGCGGGGGCGCCGGCGTACTCGGTCATCTTGAGATCTGCGACCAGACCGTGGTGACCGCGATGAGCCTTGTGACCCATTCGATCCGCGAGCCCGGCGAGTACTCTTCCGGCACCCCTTTGATGGACAATCGCAGCTGGCGTAAGAGCGCGGCCCGCTTCAAGCAACTGGACACGCTGTTCCGCGCACTGCGTGGCGGCGGCAAGGAAGAAAAGAGCCCATGACCGACCTGCAACTGCCCGTGGACATCGAGCGCATCCGTGAGATGCTGCCGCATCGCTATCCGTTCCTGCTGGTGGATCGCGTGGTCGAATTCGAACCCGGCAAGCGGGTCAAGGCGTTCAAGAACGTCAGCATCAACGAACCCTTCTTCCAGGGCCACTTCCCTGCGCATGCGGTCATGCCGGGCGTGCTGGTGATCGAGGCCATGGCCCAAGCCGGCGGCCTGCTCAGCCACATGAGCCGCGGCGGCGCGATCGAGGGCAGGATCTCCTACCTGGTAAAGGTCGATGCGGCGAAGTTCTCCGCGATGGTGGTGCCGGGCGACCGCCTGGAACTCGAGGTGACGATCCGCCGCGAGATCCGCAACATGGTGCAGTACGCCGGCGTCGCCACGGTCGAGGGCAAGCAGGTGGCCTGTGCCGAGATCCTCTGCGCCGAGGTCGATGCCTGAACATGGCGCGGATCCACGCCACCGCGGTCATCGACCCCGACGCACGGCTCGCCGACGATGTCGAGGTCGAGGCCTACACAGTGATCGGTGCCGGCGTCGAGATCGGCGCTGGCACGGTGATCGGCCCGCATTGCAGCATCCACGGCCCGACCCGCATCGGCCGCGGCAACCGCATCCATGGCCACGCAGCGATCGGCGGTGACCCGCAGGACAAGAAGTACCGCGGCGAACGCGTGGCGCTGGAAATCGGCGACGGCAACTGCATCCGCGAATTCGCCACGCTCAACCGCGGGACCGGCGAGGGCGGTGGCGCAACGCGCATCGGCAACGACAACTGGCTGCTCGCCTACACCCATGTCGCCCACGACTGCCAGGTCGGCAGCCACTGCGTCTTCTCCAACAACGCCACCCTGGCCGGGCACGTGGTGGTCGAGGACCACGTGATCCTCTCGGGCTTTGCCGGGGTACACCAGTTCTGCCGGATTGGTGCCCACGCCTTCATCGGCATGGGCGCATTCGTCAACGGCGACGTGCCGCCCTACGTGACCATCGCGCAGGAGAAATACGCGCGGCCGCGCGGCATCAATGCCGAAGGCCTGAAGCGACGTGGCTTCGACAGCGAACGCATCGCCGCGATCAAACGTGCCTACCGGGCGCTGTACATGGGCGACGCCAAACTGGACGAGGCCAAGGCCGAGATCGCCGAGATCGCCGCATCCAGCGCCGACGTGCGCGCCTTTCTCGACTTCATCGAGCGCGGCGAGCGGCCGCTGCTGCGGTGAGCCGCGGCCTGCGGATCGCGCTCTGCGCCGGCGAGGCTTCCGGCGACCTGCTTGGTGCCGGCCTCGTCACGGCACTGCGCGACCGTTTCCCTGATGCCGAAATCGCCGGCATCGGCGGCCCACGGATGCGTGAGGCCGGTGTCTCCTGCTGGCACGACGCCGATGAGCTGGCAGTGATGGGCCTGGCCGAAGTCCTCGCCCACCTGCCGCGGCTGCTGCGCCTGCGCAAGGCCTTCCGCCAGCGCGTGCTGGACTGGCAGCCGGACGTGTTCGTCGGCATCGACGCGCCGGACTTCAATCTCGGCGTCGAGAGGTGGCTGAAACGCCGCGGCGTGCCCACAATCCACCACGTCAGCCCGAGCGTGTGGGCATGGCGCGAGTCACGGGCAGCGAAGATGGGCGAATCCGCCGACCGCGTGCTCTGCCTGTTCCCGATGGAGCCGCCGATCTATGCGAGGCATGGCGTGGACGCGGTGTTCGTGGGCCACCCCATGGCCGACACCCTGCCACTTGAACCTGATCGCGATGCCGCCCGTCGCGCGCTCGACGTGCGCGGCGATGGGCCGGTACTGGCCGTGCTTCCAGGCTCGCGGCTCGGCGAGATCGACCGCATGTGGCCCGTATTCCTCGCCGCGGCGGAACAGGTGGGCCAGCGTCATCCCGCGCTGGAAGTGCTGGTCCCGGCCGCCAACGACGCGTGCAGGGCGCGCATCCTCGAGCATTCCAAGGCGCACGACGGCGCGCTCAATCTGCGCTTTTTCGAAGGCCGTTCGGCGCAGCAGGTGATGGTGGCGAGCGACGTGGTGCTGCTCGCCTCCGGCACGGCCGCGCTCGAGGCGATGCTGTGCAAGCGGCCGATGGTGGTCGGTCATCGCATCGCGCCCACGACCTATCGCATCGTGCGCAGCCTGGGCCTTCTGAAGAGCCGCTACGTCAGCCTGCCCAACGTGCTGGCCGGCGAGGCCCTTGTGCCGGAACTGTTGCAGGACGATTGCACCGCCGACAATCTCGCCGCCGCGGTGCTGCGCTGGCTGGAGGATCCGGCCGCAGCCGCTGCGCTGTTGCCGCGGTTCACCGCGATCCACCAGGAACTGCGGCGCGATGCCTCCGCGCGCGCGGCCGAAGCGGTGGTCGACATCGCCACACAGGCAGGACTAGCGCGATGAACCTGCGGATCGCCGGCATCGACGAAGCCGGGCGCGGCCCGCTGGCCGGTCCGCTGGTGGTCGCCGCCGTGGTGTTCCCGGCATCGCGCAGCCCGGTCAATGGACTGGACGATTCCAAGCGGCTTTCCGCCAAGCGCCGCGAGCAGCTGGCGCCACGCATCCGCGAGAAGGCGCTGGCCTGGTCGGTGGTGGTGGTGCCGGTGGAGGAGATCGATCGCGTCAACATCTACCAGGCCACGCTCGCGGGGATGCGCCGGGCCCTGTGCGAGGTGGCCCATGCCTGCGATGCGGCGCGCATCGATGGCAACGTGCTGCCTCCAGCGCTGCCCTGCCCGGCCGAGGCCTGGATCGGTGGCGACGCACGCTGCCGCGCGATCATGGCCGCCTCCATCCTCGCCAAGACCGCACGCGATGCCCTGATGCGCGAGTTGCATGTCCAGCACCCGCATTACGGCTTCGACCGCAACATGGGCTACGGCAGTCCGGCCCACTTGGCCGCCCTGCGGACGCACGGACCCACGCCGGTCCACCGCCGCAGTTTCTCGCCGGTGCGCCAGCGCGGTTTGTTCGATGCGGAGGCATGAACTGCCGTATCGCTTGCATGGCGGGTGGAGGCCAATCGGCGCGAGCGGCCACCGGCTGCCGATGGGATAATCGTTCGCGATGAGCCAGCGCTTCGCCCACCTGCAGCTGCACAGTGAATACTCCCTGGCCGATTCGACCGTCCGCATCAAGGCGCTGGTCGCGGCGGCTGCCCAGCGCGGCATCCCCGCGCTTGCGGTGACCGACCGCAACAACCTGTTCGCGCTGGTGAAGTTCTTCCGCGCGGCCGAGGGCGCCGGCATCAAGCCGATCGCCGGCGCGGACCTCGCGATCGGCGCACCCGGCGAGCCGCTGCACTGGCTGACCCTGCTCTGTCGCGACAACGGCGGCTACAAGGCGCTGTCGCGGCTGATCTCGCGGGCGTGGATGGAAGGCCACCGCAGCGAGGGAGTGGCGATCGCGCCGCACTGGCTGGAC
>JAEXBT010000154.1 GCA_023393895.1 Pseudomonadota bacterium | reverse complement strand
GGTCGCAGGACACCACCGGCCCGATGACCCGAGACGAGCTGAAGGACCTGGCCTGCCTCGGCTTCTCGGCTGACCTGGTGATGCAGTCGTTCTGCCACACCGCCGCCTATCCGAAGCCGGTGGACGTCAAGACCCATCACACGCTGCCGGACTTCATCAGCACCCGCGGCGGCATCTCGCTGCGCCCGGGCGACGGCATCATCCATTCGTGGCTCAACCGCATGCTGCTGCCGGACACGGTCGGCACCGGCGGCGATTCGCACACGCGCTTCCCGGTGGGCATCTCGTTTCCGGCCGGCTCGGGCCTGGTCGCGTTCGCCGCGGCCACCGGCGTGATGCCGCTGGACATGCCGGAATCGGTGCTGGTCCGCTTCAAGGGCGAGCTGCAGCCGGGCGTGACCCTGCGTGACCTGGTCCACGCCATCCCGCTTTACGCGATCAAGCAGGGGCTGCTGACCGTGGAGAAGCAGGGCAAGAAGAACATCTTCTCCGGCCGCATCCTCGAGATCGAGGGCCTGCCGCAGCTGAAGATCGAACAGGCGTTCGAACTGGCCGATGCTTCGGCCGAACGCTCGGCCGCCGCCTGCACGGTCAAGCTCGACAAGGCGCCGATCATCGAGTACCTCAACAGCAACATCGCGCTGCTGAAGTGGATGATCGCCGAGGGCTATGCCGATCCACGCTCGATCCAGCGCCGCATCGACAAGATGGAAGCGTGGCTGGCCGATCCGCAGCTGCTGGAGGCCGATGCCGACGCCGAGTACGCCGCGGTGATCGAAATCGACCTCATCGAGATCGTCGAGCCGATCGTCTGCTGCCCGAACGACCCGGACGATGCGAAGACGCTGAGCGATGTCGCCGGCGCCAAGATCGACGAGGTGTTCATCGGTTCGTGCATGACCAACATCGGCCACTTCCGTGCCGCCGCCAAGCTGCTGGAAGGCCAGCGCGACATCCCGACGCGGCTGTGGGTGGCGCCGCCCACGAAGATGGATGCGGCAGAGCTGACCAAGGAAGGCCATTACGGCACCTTCGGCGCGGCCGGTGCGCGCATGGAGATGCCGGGCTGCTCGCTGTGCATGGGCAACCAGGCGCAGGTGCGCGAGGGCGCGACGGTGATGTCCACCTCCACGCGCAACTTCCCGAACCGCCTTGGCAAGAACTCGAACGTGTACCTCGGGTCGGCGGAACTGGCGGCGATCTGCTCGCGCCTGGGCCGCATCCCCACGCGCGAGGAGTACCTGGCCGATATCGGCGTGGTCAACGAGAACGGCGATCAGATCTATCGCTACATGAACTTCGACCAGATCCCGGAGTATCGGGACGCCGCATCGACACAGGCAGCCTGAGGCTGCCGTCTCCGGCAGAAGGAGAAACGCCCCGGATCACCGGGGCGTTTTCATTGAGGCGACCGTTTAGCCGTGTAGCGTTGCCTTCAGGTCGTCGCCAGCAGGGCGTGCGCGGCGCGCTTCATGTCGCTGCGCTTGAACAGCAGGTCCCACTGGCTGCCGCCCATCTGCCGCCAGAGCACCGCCGAACGGATCGCGGCCAGCAGCAGGGCGCGTATCTCGCCCACCACCTGCGGCTGGCCCAGATAGTGCGGGCTGCCTTGCACCATCACCTTCGGTTTCATCGGGCTCAGCTGCTGCGCATAGAGTTCGCCCAGCCGCGCCAGCGTGTCGGGATGCGTGGCGGCCTCGTCGCCGGCCTGCGCGGCAATCCGGGCAATGCCGTCACGCACCGCCTCGACCGCCCCATCATCCTTGTCGAACGTACGCTCGAGCTGCAGCACGGAGAAGGCGAGTTTGGGCAACTGCGGATCGCCCAGGCGGTTGTCGAAGTAGCCGATCAGTGTGCGCAGCCCGTCGGCGACGGGCGCGATGCCGCCATAGACTTCCGCAACCGAATCGGCATCGATCCGCAGCACGCTGCCGATCGCGGTCTGCAGCCGCGCCTGATCGACCCGGCCGTTCTCTGCGAGGTGGCGGACTTCCTGCAGGGCCTGCAACAGGCCTGCGAGCGGCAGCACGCGTTGTGCGATCACGTCTTCATTCATCAGGGGCATTGTCCGGCATAAGCGGCGATCCGTGCAGCCCGGCGCAGCGTTCGCGTTCCAATGGCGCATCGGTGGCGGCAATCACCGCGCCGCCGAGGCATTCCTCGCCCCGGTAGAACACCACCGATTGGCCGGGCGTGACCGCGCGCTGCGGCGCATCGAATTCCACCCCGACGCCGCCATCGGCGCGCAGGCGCACGCGACAGGCCTGGTCGGGCTGGCGGTAGCGGGTCTGCGCAGTGCATTCGAATGCATCGGCGGGCGGCGTGCCGGAGATCCAGTGCGCCGGCCCGGCGAGCAGCCGTTTCGACATCAGGTAGGGGCTGTCCACGCCCTGGTCCACGGTCAGCACGTTGGCTGCGACATCCTTGCCCACGACATACCACGGTGCCTGCGCGCGGCCACGCACGCCACCGATCTCCAATCCGCCGCGCTGGCCAAGGGTGTGGAAGAAGACGCCGTCATGGCGGCCCAGCACCACGCCCTGCGGATCGCGGATCTCGCCCGGCTGCATCGGCAGGTACTGGGCGAGGAAGCTGCGGAAGTCGCGCTCGCCGATGAAGCAGATGCCGGTCGAGTCCTTCTTCCGCGCGGTACCAAGGCCCGCTTCGGCGGCGAGGCGGCGGACTTCCGGCTTGGGCAGTTCGCCGATGGGGAAGCGCGTCGCGGCGAGTTGCGCCTGCCCGAGCTGGTGCAGGAAGTAGCTCTGGTCCTTGTCGCGGTCCAGGCCACGCAGCAGCCGGTGGCGGCCGGCGATGCGGTCGGTGCGGGCGTAATGGCCGGTGGCGATGAAC
>JAEXBT010000031.1 GCA_023393895.1 Pseudomonadota bacterium | reverse complement strand
CTGTTCAACATCCTGGGCCCGCTGACCAACCCGGCCGGGGCGGAGAACATCCTGATGGGCGTGTTCCACCCGGACCTGGTCGGCATCCAGGTCCGCGTGCTGCAGGCGCTGGGCGCCCGCCGCGCGCTGGTGGTGTGGGGCCGCGACGGCATGGACGAGCTGTCGCTCGGCGCGGCCACGCTGGTCGGTGAACTGCGCGATGGCGTGGTGCGCGAGTACGATGTGCACCCCGAGGACTTCGGCATTTCCATGGCACACACGCGCAACCTGCAGGTGGCCGATGCAGAGGCATCCCGTGAGAAGGTGCTCGAGGCCTTGTCCGGCAAGCCGGGCCTGCCGCTCGAGATCGTGGCGATGAATGCCGGTGCCGCGCTCTATGCTGGCGGGGTGGTTGATGACATCGGCGCGGGCATCGGGCGCGCTCGCGAGGTCATCGCATCCGGCGCCGCACGCGCCAAGCTCGAACAGTTCGTCGCCGCGACGCGGCGCCTCGGAGGAAACCCCTGATGTCGGACGTGCTTGAGCGCATCCTCGAGCGCAAGCGCGCGGAAGTCCAGGCGCGCAGCGTCGCCCAACCGCTGGCGGCACTGGAGGAGCGCGTGAGCAGCGCACCGGCCCCGCGCGGATTCGCCGATGCATTGGCCACGCGGATCGACGCGGGCGAGGCCGCGGTGATTGCCGAAGTGAAGAAGGCAAGCCCGTCGAAGGGCGTGATCCGCGCCGACTTCGACCCGGCCGCGATCGCCGCCAGCTACGAAGCCGGCGGGGCCGCATGCCTGTCGGTGCTGACCGACGTGGACTTCTTCCATGGCAGCGATGACTTCCTCCAGCAGGCGCGCGGCGCCTGTGCGCTGCCGGTGCTGCGCAAGGACTTCATCGTCGACCCGTGGCAGGTCGTCGAATCGCGCGTGCTGGGCGCCGATTGCGTGCTGTTGATCGTCGCCGCGCTCGAGGAGCTGATGCTCCACCGGCTCAGCGCGCAGGCGCTGGCACTCGGCATGGACGTGCTGATCGAATCCCATGACGGCGATGAACTGGCCGTGGCGCTCAACGTGCCCGGCCTCAACGGGCGGATGCCGCTGATCGGCATCAACAATCGTGATCTGCGCGATTTTTCGGTGTCGCTCGACACCACCATCGACCTGCGCCCGTTGGTGCCGGCCGAGCGCGTGCTGGTGACCGAAAGCGGCATCCACCAGCGCGAGGACGTGGCCAGGATGCGCGCGGCCGGAATCGACGCCTTCCTGATCGGCGAGGCGTTCATGCGTGCCGAGGATCCGGGTGCGGCGCTCGACGCGCTGTTCTCCGGCGCATGAGCGCGCAGCCGTCATCACGCTATGCGACGCCGAGCCCGGAAGGTCCACTCGTCGTCTTCGATTTCGACCACACGCTCTACGATGGCGATTCCGGCACGCACCTGTTCAGGTGGTTGATCGAGCGTGCGTGGTGGCGCCGGTTGTTGGCGCTGCTGCTGGCACCGGTGTTCGGGCCGATGATCGCGTTCCTGCCCACGCGCCGCCGGGGCATCTCCGCTTTCGTCTGGGCAGGCACCGTCGGGGTGCATCGCCGGCGCGATCTTGACGAGCTGATCGATCAATACGTGCTGGCCAATGCCGAGGCAATCAAGCCCAAGCTGCTGCCGGTCGCGCTGGACGTGCTGCATCGCCATCGCGAGGCCGGCGACCGCGTGATCGTCGCGACCGGCGCACCGCCGGAACTCGCCCGGGCGATCCTCGCCTTCGTCGCGCATGAGGACGTGCCGGTGATCGGCACGGAAGTCGGACCGAAGTTCGGCGCCGTCGGCGCGATTCGCCACTGCCACCATGAGATGAAGGTGCGGATGATCCGCGAGGCGGGCTACGTCGGCATCATCGATCGTGCCTACAGCGACAGCAGCGCCGACCTGCCGCTGCTGCAGGCGGCGCAGTGGCCGGTGGTGGTGAACCCCAAGCCGCAGCGGGTCGAATGGTTCCGCGAACGTTTGCCGGCAGGTACGCCGGTCCTCAACTGGGGCTGCCCGGGACGCGGTGGGGCGCGGGCAACCGGTAGCGTGCCGCCACCGCGAACAGGAGCAGCAGCTGCGCGCTGAGGATGAACATCGCCGCGCCTGAAAGCAGGAACGAGTTGATGTACCACTGCTCGCCCAGGCTGAAGCTGCCGGCCCAGATTTTCTTCCAGCCGCCGAAGTTCTGCGTGGCCGCGACCACCATGCCCAGAGACGCGACAACCGTGCCCAACCACAGGGATAGCCAGTGGCCGGGCCGTGGCAGCATCATCAGAATGCCGAGCAGGCCGATCGCGGTGCGCTGGGTGCGGCAGTAGGGGCAGGCATAAACCAGCCCCGAGATGTCGACCGCCCAGGTGATGATGGCGATGACCAGGGCGATGGCCCCAAGCAGGCGGATGCGGTCGATGAAGAAGTGGGCGTTCGGCATGACGGTGGCCGGTTCGGGTTCAGCGGCCGATGCTGCCAGCGGCCGCCCCGTGGATCGACATGCCGGAAGTCATGTGCGGCGGGGTTCAGCTTCCCAGATGCTTGACGAAGCGCACCGTGCCATCGCTGTAGCCACAGGCACGGTAGAAGGCGTGGGCATCGGTGCGCTGCGAGCCGCTGGTGATCTCCAGTCGCGCCGCGCCGCCCACCCGTGCGCGGCGTTCGGCCTCGCGCAGCAGCAGCCTGCCGAGGCCCCGGCCCTGTGCCTCGGGGGTCACCACCATCGCGGTGATCCGGCAGGTGGTGGTGCCCAGCGGCAGGTAGTACATGAAGTCGAGCGCGATCAGTCCGCAGACCGCGCCTTCATGGCGTGCCAGCACCAGCGCCTGGCGATCGTTGGCGATGATGGCGTGGATGCGTTCGCTGGCATCCTCGCGTTCGCAGGGGTAGCCGAGTGCGGAGAGGAGCGTGGCGACATCGTCGGCATCCATTAGCGATGCGCTGCGCAGGTCCACGTCGTCCATCGGAGGGTTCATGCGCTGGTTCCTGAGCGGTCTAGCGCGTGCCGTAGAGCACGAGGGTCTTGCCGCGCGCGTGCAATTTTCCGTCGGCCTGCAGCTTCTTCAGCACCCGCCCGGCCATCTCGCGGGAGCAGCCGACCAGTCTCGCCAGTTCCTGCCGCGAGATCCGCAGCTGCGTGCCCTGCGGGTGGCTCATGGCATCCGGTTCCTCGGCCAGGTCATGCAGCGTGCGCGTGATGCGGTCGGCCACGTCGAGGAAGGCGAGCCGGCTGGCCTTGCGGCTGGTGTCGCGCAGCCTGCGCGCCAGTTGCCCGCCAATTCCGTAAAGAAGGCGCGGTGCATCGGCTGCCAGGGGCCCCGACATCAGCTCGAGGAACTGCTCGCAGCCGATCTCGGCCAGTTCGCAGGCGGTGCGCGTGCGCAGCGTGACCTCGCGCTGCTGGGGGACGGAGCCGTACAGCCCCATCTCGCCGATGAATTCACCCGGGCCGAAGTAGCCGAGGATGAGTTCGCGGCTGTCGTCCTCCTCGGCGATGATGCTGACCGAGCCTTCGATGATGTAGTAGAAGGTGCCGGACGGATCGCCGGGGCGGAAGATGTCGGCGCGCGAGGGATAGCGCCGCCGCTGCGTGTGCTGCAGGAAACGTTCGATCGTGGCCGCGTCGGGAGAGAGGGGCCCCGAGTGGCGGCGCAAAGCCAGGTTGAGTGATGCAGGAAGGTTCATCACCGGACCAACAGAGCAAACCGCAAGCTTATGCCCTCCACGCCGGAGCGGCAAACCCCATGTGCGCGGCCGGGTCGGGGATGCTTCATAATGCGCTTCCGCGCACCCCTGGAGTTCCACCGTGGTCAAGCCGTTGCCGCGCCTGAAGCTGCAAGGTTTCAACAACCTCACCAAGTCGCTGTCGTTCAACATCTACGATGTGTGCTACGCCGTGTCCGAGGAGGAGCGCCAGCGCTACATCGAGTACATCGACGAGCAGTACGATGCCGACCGCCTGACCCAGATCCTCACCGATGTGGCGGAGATCATCGGCGCGAACATCCTCAATATCGCGCGGCAGGACTACGACCCGCAGGGTGCCTCGGTGACGATCCTGATCTCGGAACAGCCGGTGATCGACAAGGCCGATGCCAAGGGCGTCATCTCCGATGCGGTGGTCGCGCACCTGGACAAGTCGCATATCACCGTGCACACCTATCCGGAGACGCACCCGGACAACGGCATCGCCACTTTTCGTGCCGACATCGACGTGTCCACCTGCGGCGTCATCTCGCCGCTGAAGGCGTTGAACTACCTCATCGAGTCCCTCGAGAGCGACATCGTGGTGATGGATTACCGCGTGCGCGGCTTCACCCGCGACGTGAAGGGCAAGAAGCAC
>JAEXBT010000062.1 GCA_023393895.1 Pseudomonadota bacterium | reverse complement strand
TCGCGGGTGAGGGCATACCAGGTGACCGGCTTGCGGTCCACGAAGTCGCGGCGCAACGAGACCACGCCTTCGTCCTCCAGCTTGCGAAGCTGCGCGCCGAGGTTGCCGTCGGTCATCTGCAGCGTGTCCTTGAACACGGCGAAGCTGAGTTCCCCGTCGCGTGCCAGCAACACGGCGATGGCGAGGCGCGCACGGTGTTCGAAGACCGCTTCCAGGCCGTCGAGCGCCTTCACTTGCGTGCCGTCAGCACGGCCGCGACGAGGAAGCACAGCCCCATCAACGCGCCGGTGGCGGTCCAGACGTAAGGCACTGACACCAGCTGCAGCACCGCGTAACCGGCGAGTGCGAGCAGGCCCGCCCAGAGCATGGCGCGGTCCAGGTGCACGCCGGCCAGTGCGTAGATCAGGCCGGTCGTGAACAGGAAGCTGGGCGCGCCGGCGTCAGGCGACACCTTGCCGGTGAGCATGGGCAACGCCGCCAGCATCCAGCCAAGGCCACCGACCATGAAATGCAGGCCCCAGCGCTTGCCGAATTCGCTGTTGCTGATGCCCCGCCGGCGTTCTTCTCGCGAGGCGTACCACGCACTGAAAGCCCCGCCGCCGATGCCGGCGACCAGCCAGTACCAGCCGGCGTAGCGTGGCGCGAAATCCGCCAGCGCGAAGCCGATGAATATGACGATCGCCCAGAACGCGTACAGGATGGGCAGGCCGCCGCTGCGGTCGCTGCGCCGCACGCTGCTGGCCACGTAGGCGAGGTCGTCCTTGAGCTGGTCTTGAGCGGTCATATCGGGATCTCCTGGTTGACATATCGCAAAGTACTCTAAAAAATTGAGTTGTCAAGGGAGGAAATGATCATGAACGACATTCCGGCTGCGCGATGTCTGGACCTGCAACGCGAGGCATATGCCCGCAACCGCTTCCTCGCGATGCCCCTGGCAGGTGGACTGGCGTGGATCGCCCGTCGCGGTGGCAGGCGTGCTGTTGCCGCCACCGCAGGCCATGCTGGCGCTGTACATCGCCACTGGCATCATCTTCTACCTGGGGTTGCTGATCGCCAGGTTCACCGGGGAGGACCTGCTGGGTCGCAAGCGCGCGAAGAATGCCTTCGATGGCCTGTTCATGCATGGCATGGTGCAGGCGCTGCTAGTGTTCGCCATCGTCATCCCGTTTGCCATCGTCGAGCCACGCGCGGCGCCGATGGGCGTTGGCATCCTCGCCGGCCTGATGTGGCTGCCAGCAGGGCTGGATCATGCGCCACTGGATCGGGGCATTCCATGCCATCGCGCGCACGCTGCTGCTGGTGGCGGGCTGGTTTCTCTTCCCCGACCACCAGTACGTGGTGGCGCCGGCGATCATCGTCGCGATCTACGCCGTCACCATCCTCGTGCTGGAAGTACGCTGGCGGCGCATGACCGGCGCGGGCATCGCTCAGCCGGCGTTGCGCGCCTTAAGCATCGCCCAGGCGGCGCGCAGGCCCTGCGCCTCGCCGCCGGCGGGACGACCGGGGCGGTCGGCATCGTTCCAGCTGTAGACATCGACATGGCCCCAGCATTGCGCCTCGGGGACGAAGCGCTCGAGATAGAGCGCGGCGGTGACGCTGCCGGCCATCGGCGTGCTGCTGCCATTGGCGATGTCGGCAATCGTGCTGGTGAGGTAGCGCAGGTACGGGCGCCACAGCGGCATCCGCCAAAGTGGATCGAACTCGCGCTGGCCGGCGGCCAGCCAGTCCGTGGCGAGCGTCTCGTCATTGGCGTAGAGCGCCGGCAGGTCCGGCCCGAGCGCCACGCGGGCGGCGCCGGTGAGCGTGGCGAAATCGAGCAGCAGGTCCGGGGTGTCCTCGCCGGCGCGTACCAGCGCATCGCACAGGACCAGGCGGCCTTCGGCATCGGTGTTGTCGATCTCCACGCTGACGCCCTTGCGGGTGGCGATGACTTCGCCCGGGCGCAATGCATTGGGGCCGATCGCGTTCTCCACCGCGGCCACGTAGAGCGACAGGCGCACGTTCAGGCCGCGTGCCATCACGAGGCCTGCCAGCGCGATCGCATGCGCGGCACCGCCCATGTCCTTCTTCATATTGCGCATGCCCGCGGCGGCCTTGATGTCGAGCCCGCCGGTGTCGAAGCACACGCCCTTGCCGACCAGTGCCAGCCGCGGCGCGGCTTCATCGCCCCATTCCAGGTGGATCAGCCGTGGCGCGCGGTGCGAGGCGCGGCCGACCGCGTGGATCGCCGGATAGCCCTGTGCGATCAGGTCATCACCGGCGATCACCTCGACCCGGGCCTCGTGGTGCTCGGCAAGTGCGCGCACTTCGGCCTCCAGTTCGTCCGGGCCCATGTGCTCGGTCGGCGTGTTGACCAGGTCGCGCACCTTCAGGCAGGCGGCAAGCACGTCGAGCGTCTCGACATCGGCGGTGTCATCGAGCACCAGCGTGGCCGGCTCGCGCAGCGGCGTCTTGTAGCGGCGGAAACGGTAGCTGCCCAGCCCCCAGCCCAGCAGCAGCGCCCGTCGCGCGCCCGCGTCCAGTTCGCTGGCCAGACGCCACGTGCCGGGCGGCAGCGCGAACGGCGCGTGCGCATAGGCGAACGGATCGAAGCGGTCGCTGATGCCGATCACCGCACCATCGATGCCGCGTTCTCCCGGCAACAGGGTGAGGGAGCCGGAACCTGCCGTGTATTTCTGCGAATCCAGCCACTGCCCGATCGCCGGCAGCTGCAGCTTGCGCCAGGCGCCGAATTCGTCGGTGCGCACGCAATGGAACGGCAGCGGATTGGTGGCGTGGCGGGCGAGGCCGGCGGGCAGGTCGGTCATCGGGTGTCCTCTCGGGCGACGGACGCGTCCAGCCAGTCGGCCAGCGCGGCAAGGGTGGGGAAGGTGAGCGTCGGCACGAACTCGCGCTTCGGCCAGGTGGGATGGCGTTCGCGTGCGTCCTCGCGGTGCAGCCAGCAGGTCATCAGCCCGGCGCGATGGGCGCCCGCGACATCGGCCTCGACGTCGTCGCCGACGTGCAGCACTTCGCCGGGTGCGCAGCCGAGGCGTTCGCAGGCGTGCAGGAAGATGGAAGGATCGGGCTTGCCGGCACCGAACTCGCGGGCGGTGACCCGGTGCGCGAAGTGCCCCTCGATGCCGATCGCCTCCAGGTCCGCGTTGCCGTTGGTCAGTGCGCAGACCGGCAGGCGCGCGGCGATCCGGGCGAGTGCGGCTTCGGCATCGCCATAGAAATCGACACGGTTGCGTTCGGCGTAGAAGGCGGCGTAGGCGGCATCGGCCAGCGCGGGATCACCACCGCTTTCGGCCAGCGCGATCTCGATGCCCTTGCGCCGCAGCCAGCTGGCATCGTGCGACTGCAGCGGGTAGCGCTCGATCACCCGCTCGCGCAGGCGGCGCATGGCCGGGATCGGGAACTGCGCGGCGGTACGTGGCGAATGCTCCTCGAACCATGCGTGCAGCACGCGCTCGATGCGCGCGCCGATCGGCGGGAACGGCCAGAGCGTGTCGTCGAGGTCGAGGGTGATGGCGCGGACGGAATGCGGCAGGCTCACCGCGGCCATTCTACCGGCTCACTCCATCAGCTTCGCCCAGCCCTCCCAGCCCTCGATCTTCGACCGCACGATCTTCACGCAGACCAGCAGCGGCACTGCCAGCAGCAGGCCGATGATGCCCCACAGCCAGCCGAACACCATCAGGGCGAGCATCAGCACCAGCGGCGAGATCGACATCCGCTTGCCGAGCACGATCGGCGTGAGGATCTGGCCCTCGATCGTGTGCAGGCCGAGGTAGAGCGCGGCCGGCAGCAGTGCGGGCCAGATCTCGGGCTGAGTGATGAATCCCATCATCAGCATCACGATGAAGCCGATGAACGGCCCCACGTACGGGGCATAGTTGAGCAGCGCAGCCATCGTGCCCCAGAGCAGGGCCTCGGGCATCACCACACCGGCGATGAAGTGCAGCGCGAGCGCGAACACCAGCCCGAGCGCGGCGTTGATCACGCTGATGGTGAGGATGTAGCGCGACATCTCGCGCTCGATCGATTGCAGAATGTCGACGGTGATCCGTCGCTGCTGGCGTCCGGGCAGCAGGTCGATGGCGTGCTTCTGCAGGTTCTGCCCGAAGATCATGAAGAACAGCGTGAGCAGCACCACTGCGAGCACTTGGGCGAGGATCTTCGGCGTCGCGGTCAGCGCCTTGTACGGGTCGTTGACCTCGGTGCGGACGACTTGCGCCGGCTTGGCCGCACTGTCGCCACCTGCCGCGCGCGCGATGTTCTCCGCCACCTTGTTGGCATCCTGCACCGGCTTGGCAATGGTCTGCAGCTTGGGCGTGAGCTTGCGCATCTGCTGCGGCACTTCCCGGAACCACTCGGCCGCCGGTGCCATCAACTGCTGGCCCAGCACCACCGCCAGCGCGATGCCGCCCGCCGCCACCAGCACCGCCGCCAGCGGGCGCGGGACCAGCATCTTCTGCAGCAGCCGGATGATCGGGTTGCCGATGAGTGCGAAGAACAGTGCGAGCAGGATCGGCAGCACGATCGCCTGCGTTGCCCACAGCGTGTAGGCGACCGCCAGCGTGGCGATCACCAGCAGCGCGATGCTCGCCCTCGGGCGTGGCGGCAGGCTTGTTTCGACCGTGTCGGCGGGCGATTCTGCAGCAGTTGCCGGCGGGGCAACGGCCGGGGGATGCGTGGGAGGGGGCGTGCTCACACCAGTCCGCTGCGGCGCATGCGCTCGTGTTCCTTCAGCGGGTCGCCTGCGCGTGGCGTCGGGATGCCGCGCCGGGTCCGGTCGACCGGGTGCGGTACGCGCGTGGCGGCCGGCACTGGTTCGACACCGACGGCTTCGGCGGTCGCCTCGGCCTGGTGCGCGGCGTCACCCGCCTCGTCCGCAGCCACCTGTGCGCTGCCGCTTGCCACCAGCCCGGACAGCGCCGTCATCAACTGCAGCACGCCACCGCCGCTGGTCCGGGCGAGGGGCCGTGCGCGCCCGACCAGGAAACCGCTGGCCAGGCCGGCGACGACGATCCGGCCCGGCGTCCACGCCGCGCGCCATGATGCCTTCAGCTGCCGCCAGTCTGCGCCTACGCTGCGTTCGCGTGCTTCCAGGGCCTGTTCGGCCTGGCTGACCTTGTCGATGAGTTTTTCGAAGCCCATGGATCGCCTGACTGGAGGTTCCGGCGCGTCGTGCGCCATTGCACAATGATGGAGGAGTCAGGCCGCGGTGCAAATCATGGCGGCGTGACTTCGATGCCTTGCTTGTCCTTGACCGGTTCGCCGCTGGCTGCCTCGGTCGGCATGGTATCGGTGGCCGTCTTGGCGGACTGGGCGGAGCCCGGGTCCGGGACCATTTCGGCCAGTTCGCCAATGCCCAGCCGCGCCAGCTGCCGCCGCGTGGCCTTCATGCGGGTGTGTTCGAAGTAGCGCATCGCCCGCCACGCGGCGAGGATCGCCCCGACCAGCGCGACCACACCGACGATCAGCAGCGACACCGTCCACGGCAGCCCTGCCTTCAACGCCAGTAGCGTCACGACCGATGCCGCGATCATCAGCCCCGCGACCGAGCCGAACACGATCGCGACGCCGGTGAAGGCCAGCGTGCGCCCGAACGCGCTGCGCGCGAGCGACACGTCGGCCGACACCAGCGTGCGCAACGCCTTGGAAGCGTCACGCGCGGCGGCCAAGCCCGCTTGGCCGGTCTGGCCGACCTGGCGGAAGGACTCGAGCAGCTCGGCGACCTCGTCGCCCGCGCGGCGTTCCGAGGCCATCGGCGATTACTTGTCGCCGCCGCTGCGGGCCAGCTTGGCGATCACCCAGCCGGCGGCGAAGGCGACGCCGAACGCGGTCAGCGGACGCTCGCGGATGAGTTCGGCGGTGCTGTCCATCACCTCGCGGCTCTTGTCCATCAGCACGTCCATCTGCTCCTTGGCGGCGGCGCCCATTTCCTCGACCGCATTGAGGCCGGAGACGGCACCATCGGCCAGTTCGGCGGTGGCATTGGCGCGGCCCAGGCGCAGTTCGTCGCCGGCGGCGGCGGCGGCGCCCTTGATCGAGGCGCCCGCATCGGCGGCGGCCTGCTTCAGGTGGCTGCCGGCTTCGGAAAGGTTGTCGGTGACATTGCCCATGGTGATGCTCCTTCGTAGTGGGGGTCAGGGGATGACGAGGGTGCCGATGCGGTTGCCTTCGCGCCAGATGCGGAAGGCGAGCTGCTGCGGCGGTTGCTGGAAGCTGGCGCGGAAACCGGCCAGGTCGGTGAAGCGGCCCGTGGTGGCCTCGAGGATGACATCGCCGTTGCGCAGCCCGGCGCGCGCCGCGCGGGCATCGGCGGTGACCGCGGTCACCAGCACGCCGGATACGCCCTGCCGACGCAGCGACTCCGGCAGGTCACCGAAGGTCACGCCGGCCAGGCGCGGATCAAGGCTGGCGCCATCGCGGCGCTGCTCCTGCAGGCCGGCGGAAAGCCGGATCGGCTGCCCGTTGCGGCGCACTTCCAGGTCGAGGCGCGCGTCGGCCGCCTGCAGGCCCTGGAAGTTGCGGAAGTCCTCGGCCGAAGTGATGCGTTCGCCGTTGGCCGCGATGATCACGTCGCCTGGGCGAAGCCCGACGCTGGCTGCGGACGAACCCGGATGGACCCGGGTGACCCGCGCACCGCCGCCCGGCGCATCCTGCGTATCCACGCCCAGCGTGCCGCGCCGAACCTGGCCATCGTTGGCGATCAGCTGCTGCATGATGCTGCTGGCAAGGTTGCTCGGGATGGCAAAGCCCAGCCCGATGTTGCCGGCCATCGAGCCGCGCGGGTTGAAGCTGGCGGTGTTGATGCCGACCAGCCGGCCGTTGAGGTCGACCAGCGCGCCGCCGGAGTTGCCGGGGTTGATGCTGGCATCGGTCTGGATGAAGTTCTGGAAGCCGACGCCCGGCAGGTTGTTGCGCCCGACCGCCGAGACGATGCCCGAGGTCACCGTCTGGCCGACGCCGAATGGATTGCCGATCGCGACCACGAAATCGCCCACCCGCAGCGCGTTGCTGTCGGCCAGCGCCACCGCGGTGAGGTTCTGCGCCGGGATCCGCATCAGGGCCACGTCGGTGTCGGCGTCGGAGCCGAGGAACTCGGCATTCAGCGTGCGGCCGTCGGCCAGCGTCACCGAGACATCGTCCGCGCCCTCGACCACGTGGTGGTTGGTCAGCACGTAGCCGCGCGCGGCATCGATGATCACGCCCGAACCCAGCGATTCGTTGATGCGCTCGGCCGGGATGCCGAGCATCCGACGGAACACCGGGTCGTTGTCGAAGGGGGTGCGGATGCGCACGCGCTGCTTGGTGTTGACGCTGACCACCGCCGGCGTCACCCGCTGCAGCATCGGGGCGAGCGATGGCAGGGCCTGGCCACCCACGGACGCAGGCAGAGCGCCGGCCATGGGCACGCTGGCGGCCGGCAGCGCCGGTTCGGCGGCGGCCGGCTGAGTGAGCGCATCGCGCAGGGCGGTGGCGGTGAAGCCGCCGAAGCCCGCCGCGGCGGCCAGGATCAACAGGGTAGGCAAGGGGCGCATGGCGCGGCGCGGGGCGTCGTGGGACATCGGCTTCCTTTATCGCCCGAGGACGGTGGCGTGGATGTGAACGGCTCGGGCCGGCAACGCCAGTGTTCATCGAGCAACCTAAATGCGGGATTAAGCGCATCGCACCAGCCGGTGAGACCACATCTCCGCGGACGGGATTCAATCACTTGGAAAATGAATGGGTGTCGATGGTTGACAGGCCCGCGGCGTCTCCGTAGCTTGAGCAGCTGTTTCCACAACATCTTGGGGTCGGGTCTCGCATCCATTCCCAAGTGTTGGGCCGGGGAATGTCCCGGGAACAGGGGAAAATCACAGGCGATACCGCGTGCCGGCCCGGAAACCCCGTTTCCACGCATGCGCCCCGCCTCCACCGCCCATCACAATGGAGTGAAGCATCGGCATGAGCAGCGTGCGCCTGGAATCGGTCAAGACCACGAAGGAAACGGAGAACCGCGTGATCCCCATGCAGCCCGCCTCGCTGGACATCTGGGACAAGAAGTACCGGCTCAAGACCAAGCAGGGCGAGGCGATCGATGCCGACATTGAGGCGACCTACCTGCGCGTGGCGAAGGCGCTGGCCGAGGCCGAGGCCACCCCGGAGCTGCAGAAGTACTGGAGCGAGCGCTTCGCCTGGGCGCTGCGTCGCGGCGCGATCCCGGCCGGCCGCATCACCTCCAACGCCGGCGCGCAGGAGCACAAGCCCGCCACCTCGACCATCAACTGCACGGTCAGCGGCACCATCACCGATTCGATGGACGGCATCCTGGAGAAGGTGCACGAGGCCGGCCTGACCCTGAAGGCCGGCTGCGGCATCGGCTACGAGTTCAGCACGCTGCGGCCGAAGGGCGCGTTCGTGGCCGGCGCCGGCGCCTACACCAGCGGGCCGATGTCGTTCATGGACATCTACGACAAGATGTGCTTCACCGTGTCCTCGGCCGGTGGCCGCCGCGGTGCGCAGATGGGCACCTTCGACGTCAGCCATCCCGACGTGCGCGATTTCATCCGCGCCAAGCGCGAGGACGGCCGCCTGCGCCAGTTCAACCTCAGCCTGCTGATCACCGACGGCTTCATGGAAGCGGTGAAGAACGATGCCGACTGGCCGCTGGTGTTCCCGCTGTCCGAGAAGGAGACCGACGAGGTCGACCTGGCCGATCCGCAGCAGATCCTCTGGCGCGACTGGCCGACCACCCGTGGCTACATCGTCCGCGACGATGGCCTGGTGGCCTGCAAGGTCTATGGCCACGTCCGCGCGCGGCACCTGTGGGACATGATCATGGTGTCCACCTACGACTACGCGGAGCCGGGCTTCATCCTGATCGACCGCGTCAACGAGATGAACAACAACTGGTGGTGCGAGAACATCCGCGCCACCAACCCCTGCGGCGAGCAGCCGCTGCCGCCCTACGGCGCCTGCCTGCTCGGCTCGGTCAACCTCACCACCTTCGTGCGCGACGCCTTCACCGACCAGGCCACGTTCGACTGGGAGGAATACCGGGAGGTGGTCCGGGTGTTCACCCGCATGTTGGACAACGTGGTCGAGGTCAACGGCCTGCCGTTGCAGCAGCAGCGCGACGAGATCATGCGCAAGCGCCGCCACGGCATGGGCTTCCTCGGCCTCGGCAGCACGATGACCATGCTGAAGATGAAGTACGGCTCGGCGCAGTCGTGCGAGTTCACCGAACGCATTGCCCGCGAGATGGCGGTGGCGGGCTGGGAAGTCGGCCTGCAGCTGGCCCGCGAGAAAGGCCCGGCACCGATCATGGAGGAGCGCTTCGCGGTCACGCCGGAGATGCTGCGCAAGCGCCCGGAGATGGTGCGCGATGGCTGGAAGGCCGGCCAGGAGATCCCGGGCAAGGTGCTGCACGCGAAGTATTCGCGCTACATGCGGAAGGTGGCCGAGGTGGCGCCGGAGCTGGTCGAGGAATTGGCCGAGACCGGCAGCCGCTTCACCCACCACAGTTCGATCGCGCCGACCGGCACCATCTCGCTGTCGCTGGCCAACAACGCCTCGAACGGGATCGAGCCGTCCTTCGCCCACCACTACTCGCGCAACGTCATCCGCGAGGGCAAGAAGACCAAGGAGAAGGTGGACGTCTTCTCCTACGAGCTGCTGGCCTACCGCGCGCTGGTGAGCGCGAAGGCGATGCCGTTCGCCGAGAACGCCGACGCGCAACTGCCCGACTATTTCATCGCCGCCGACGACATCACGCCGAAGGAGCATGTCGACGTGCAGGCCGCCGCGCAGAAGTGGGTGGACAGCTCGATCTCCAAGACCGCGAACGTCCCCACCGACTACCCGTACGAGGACTTCAAGGACATCTACCGCTACGCGCACGAGCAGGGACTGAAGGGCTGCACCACCTTCCGCTTCAACCCCGCCGCGTTCCAGGGCGTGCTGGTCAAGGAGGCCGATCTCGAGAACACGACCTACCGCTTCGAGCTGGAGGACGGCAGCGTGGTGGAGGTCAAGGGCAACGAGCAGATCGAGTACGACGGCGAGCTGCACACCGCCGCCAACCTGTTCGATGCGCTCAAAGAGGGTTACTACGGCAAGTTCTGACCGGTGGCAGGAGGGAGCGGTCTTGCGTCATCACGCCGCATTGCGCGCGCGATGGGTATAGCATCCGGCGGGTAACACCCGACATTCCACTCCACTGGTTACCGCCCATCAAGGAGGGCATATGGCCAAGAAGAAATCCACCGGCGTGATGACGACCCTCGGCCATGCCGCCGACAACGTCAAGGACACCGCAAGCAACGTCGGCTCCACCATCGCGTCCACCGCCACGGGCGCGGTCGCCACCGTCAAGCGTGTCGCCAGCAAGGCCAGCAAGGCGGTCGGCAAGACCGCGAGCAAGGCGCGCAAGGCCGTGGTGAAGAAGGAAGGCGAGATCAAGAAGTCGCTGTCGGCCAGCGCGGCGAAGGCGCGAGCCGAAGCCGCGGCCCTGAAGAAGAAGGGCGCAGGCAAGAAGACCGCCGCCGCCAAGAAGGCAGCGACGAAGAAGACGACCGCGAAGAAGGCACTCGCGAAGAAGGCCACGGCCAAGAAAGCGGTCGCCAAGAAGAGCGCGGCGCGGAAGTCGCCGGCCCGCAAGACGGTGGCGAAGAAGGTGGCCGCCACCAAGAAGGCGGTCCGCAAGTCTCCTGTCGCCAAGAGTGCGCGCAAGGCCGCCAAGAAGACGACCACCGCCACCCGCAAGGTTGCGAAGAAGGTCGCCAAGGTCACCGGCACTGCCAAGCGCCGCACCGCCACCGTGGCCAAGAAGGCCGCGCGCAGTGCCGCCGGCAAGAAGGCCGCGGCGACCCGCGCCGCACGCGGCAGGTAAGCGAAGCACCGGTCTTCGCCGTCGTACGCGGCGGCGAAGACCGAATTCCCCCACAGACACGCATCACCAGGCAAGGACAACATGGCCGTCAAGATCGACAAGAAAATCAAGGGCTACGCGGTACTCACCCCGGAGGACAAGGCGCGCGAGGCGCAACCCGCCGACAAGGGATCGAGCGTTGCCCGCGAGACGGTCGAGGCGGAGTCGGCGGCCGACAACGTCATCCAGATGCACGAGAAGATCGAGCGTCCGGAGGTGCTGATCGGCTCCACCTACAAGATCAAGTCGCCGCTGGTCGAGCACGCGATGTACGTGACCATCAACGACATCGTGCTCAATGCCGGCACCGACCACGAGCAGCGCCGCCCGTTCGAGGTCTTCATCAACTCCAAGTCGATGGAGCACTTCCAGTGGATCGTCGCGCTGCCCCGGATCATGTCCGCGGTGTTCCGCAAGGGTGGCGACGTGACCTTCCTGGTCGAGGAAATGAAGGCGGTCTTCGACCCGAAGGGCGGCTATTTCAAGGCGGGCGGCGTCTACATGCCGTCGCTGGTGGCCGAACTCGGCTTCATCGTCGAGGAACACCTCAAGACCATCGGCCTGCTGCGCGACCCGGAGATGAGCGAACACCAGCGCGCGCTGATCGCCGAGAAGCGTCGCGCCTACGAGCAGCAGAACGGCTCAAAAAAAACGCTGAAGTAAGTGCGCAGCAGGAAGCCGCGACGATGGCGGCTGCCGCCGACTGCAGCGACGTGCACGAGGAGGACATCGCGGTCACCGGGGAAGGCACCAGCTTCCCGCCCTCGGCGACGATGTGCCACAAGTGCCACGCCAAGGCGATCGTGATCATGGATGGCTGCGCCACTTGCCTCAATTGCGGCTACAGCAAGTGCGGCTGAGTCGGTGAGCCAGCCCTACCTGCCCGAAACGCTGTCACGCGATGAGGTCGATGGCGCATCGGGCGACCTGCTCCTCGACTTCGGCACCGACTGGTGTGGCCATTGCATGGCTGCGCGTGACGTAGTCGATGCGTTCGTTTCCGCCCATCCCGGCCTGCGCCATGTCCGCATCGAGGATGGGCGCGGGCGCCGGCTGGGGCGCAGTTTCACCGTCAAGCTGTGGCCGACCCTGATCCTGCTGCGCGAGGGCGTCGAACTCACGCGCGTGGTGCGGCCTCGCAGTGC
>JAEXBT010000076.1 GCA_023393895.1 Pseudomonadota bacterium | reverse complement strand
ACGCCTACCTGCCGATCGTGGCGCGCCGGAAGGACACGCCCTGGGGCGAGTGCGAGCGCCAGTTCCAGCTGTACCGGCGCGGCCGCTACGTGGAGTTCAACCTGGTGTTCGACCGCGGCACGCACTTCGGCCTGCAATCGGGCGGGCGCACCGAATCGATCCTGATGAGCCTGCCGCCGCTGGTGCGCTGGGAATACGGCTACCGGCCCGAGGCCGGCAGCGACGAGGCGCGTCTGGCCGACTACCTGCGTCCGCGCGACTGGCTGCGCGAACTGGACTGAAGCCGCTCAGCTCTGGGGCAGGCTTGGCCGGCGCTTGCGCCGGTGATGGTGCGGTCGCTCCAGCACCACGCCATCGGCCTTGTCGCGAGAAACCACGCTGATGTTGCCGTTGGTCTCCAGCAGCGCGATGCCCACATCTTCGAGCCCCGCGATGTTGTTCATCCGCAACGCCTCACGGAAATCGTCCTCGCTGACCATCTCACGCCGCAGCACCTCATGGAACAGCTCGCCGTTGCGCGCCAGCAGCACCGGCGAGCCTTCCACCAGCTTTTCAACCCGGCGGAAGCGCGACGTCACCCATGCCACCCCGAAGTTGAGCACGATCAGGCAACCCGCCAGGATCGCGGCACCGGTGAGCGAGTTGTCGCCGCCGTTCAGTCCGTTCTGCACCGCGTTGCCGATCAGGATCAGCAGCACCAGATCGAAGGGGGTGAACTGCCCGACCGCGCGCTTGCCGGAAAGACGGATCAGCACCATCACCATCAGATAGACCACGACGGCCCGCAGCACGAAATGCCACCACGGGGCTGAAAGCTGCAGAAGGTCATGCATGGCGCCACTCCGCGGGAGACATGACAGCTCTAGCACGCCCGGGGGCAATTCGGCGGCAAGGCGGAACCCGTCACCGGCTTTGGCTACACTCGCCCATCCCAACGAAGGAGTCCAAGGATGACCATTCGCAAGACACTGCTCGGAATGTCGGTCGCCGCCGCGCTGCTGGCCGGCTGCAACAAGGCCGAAGAGGCACCGGCCGCCCCGGTTGCCGTCGAACCCCCACCCGCCGCCGAGCCGCTCGAACCCGCACCTGCGCCCGAAGCCGCTCCCGCACCGACCGCCGATGCGCCCGCAGCCGTGGCCTTCGACATCGACAAGATCCCCGTCAGCGACAAGCCGCTGGGCGACTGGCCATACCTGACGATGCCGGCCGGCTACGAGTTCGACAACGCCGACGACATGGCGCGACAGAGCAAGGATCTGGCGCGCGTGCCGGTGTGGACCGATGGCGAGCTGCTGTGGGTGGAAGGTCGCAGCTTCGTCGATGAGCTCGACAACTCGGATGGGAAGACGTTCTCGAAATTCGAACTGCGCAAGGGCTTGCAGCAGGCGCTGGAATCGCTGGGCGCGGTCAGGCTGGCCGAGCGCAGCTTTCCGGAAGCCGTCTACACCGCGAACCAGAAGGCGATCAACGACTTCACCAGCGAATTCAGTGACATGCACAACGCCTACTGGTACGACAACGATGCCGATACCTGGGTGATCCGGCGCGCCGACAAGGCGATCTGGTTCGTCACCGACGTCAACAACGACCGCGGCAAGCTGATGGTGGCCGAAGGGCCCCTGCCGCCCCGCCCGGCACAGTAAGCCAGGCCCGCTTCAACACGCGAACGCCCGGCCATGCCGGGCGTTCTGCATTGTCGATTCAGTGCGCCCCGGCAGGGGTCGCGGCGCCCTTGCGGAAGCGGTGGACGAACCAGTCGCCGACATCATGCAGCACCGTATAGGCGGCCGGCACCACGATCAGGCTGAGCGCGGTGGAGGTGATCAACCCGCCAATCACCGCCCAGGCCATCGGTGCGCGCAGTGCCGAATCACCGGCCACCCCGAGCGCCAGCGGCGCCATGCCTGCCCCCATCGCGATGGTCGTCATGATCACCGGGCGCGCACGCTTGCGGCAGGCATCGATCACCGCATCGTGCTGCGAAAGGCCATGCTTGTCCTCGGCCATCACCGCGTAGTCGACCAGCAGGATCGAGTTCTTGCTGGCGATGCCCATCAGCATCAGCATGCCGATCAGCGCCGGCAGCGACAGCATGTTGTTGGTCAGCAGCAAGGCTCCGAACGCGCCGCCGGCGCACAGCGGGATCGCGGTGAGGATGGTTAGCGGTTGCATCGGGTGCTTGAAGAGCAGCAGCAGCACCATGTAGATGCAGACGATGCCGGCCACCATCGCCATCATGAAGCCGGTGAACATCTCGACGAAGATCTCGCTGTCGCCGCTGTTGAGGAAGGACACGCCCGAAGGCACGTTCTTCACTGAAGGCAGTTGTTCGATCTCGGCCATCACTTCGCCCAGTGCGCGACCGTTGAGCTCGGCGGTGAGCGTCACGTTGCGCTGGCGCTGGTAGCGGCTCACCACCGAGGGGCCGCTGCCATCGCGCAGCGTGGCCACCGCGTCCAGCGGCACCGGGCCCTGCATGCCACGCACCTGCAACTGGCCGATCGTGCCCGGGTCGGTCAGCGCTTCGCGTGCGAATCCCACGCGGATGGGGATCTGCCGATCGGGCAGGTTGAGCTTGGCCATGCGATGGGTGTAATCGCCGGCGGTGGCGATGCGCGCGGCCTCGGCGATCGCGGAGGTGGACACGCCGAGGTCGGCGGCACGTGCCGGATCCGGCAGGATCTGCAGTTCCGGCCGCAGCAGCGAGGCCGACGAGGAGATGCTGCCGAGCCCGCGGATGCTGCGCAGGTCGCGCTCGACCCCCTGCGCGGCCACGTGCAGCTTGGCCGGGTCATCGCTGGCCAGCACCAGCATCAGCTGCGCGCCGGGCTCGCTGCTGACGAAGCTGGTGCGAACGCCCGGCAGGTCGACCAGACGTTCGCGCACCACCCGTTCGAGTTCCTGCTGGTTGCGGTCGCGGTCACCGCCCGCGCCCCAGTCCAGGGTCAGGATCGCCTTGCGCGGGTCGGCCCCGCCGGCCTTGGACGGATCGCCCAGGTCGGGCACCGAACCGACCTGCACGAACACCTGCTTGAGTTCAGGGATGTCACCGACCAGCGCGCGGGCGCGTTCGGCCACGCGCACGGTGTCCTCGACGCGGGCGCCCGGCGGCAGTTCGACCGAGAGCATGCTGCGTCCGTTGTCGGAAGCGGCAAGGAAGGTGGTCGGGATCAGCGGCACCAGTGCCAGCGAGCCGATGAACAGCAGGAGCGCGGCCAGCAGGGTCTTCCAGCGGTTGTGCAGCACCCAGTCCACCCAGCCGAGATAGCGCCGCATCAGCCGGCCTTCCTTTTCCTCCTCGACATGCGGCTTCAGCAGGTAAGCCGCCATCATCGGGGTGAGCAATCGCGCCACCAGCAGCGAGAACATCACCGCGGTGGCTGCGGTCCAGCCGAACTCCTTGAAGAACTTGCCGGCGATGCCGGGCATGAACGCCACCGGCACGAACACGGCCGCCAGCGTCACCGAGGTCGCGATCACCGCGGTGCCGATCTCCTCCGCCGCGTCCCGCGCGGCCTCCTGCGGCTTCTTGCCCATGCCGAGGTGGCGGACGATGTTCTCGATCTCCACGATCGCGTCATCGACCAGCAGGCCCACCACCAGCGAGAACGCCAGCAGCGTGATCATGTTGAGCGAGAAGCCGAGCCAGTTGAGCACGGCGAACGTGGGGATGATCGACAGCGGCAGCGGCAGCGCGGAGATCCAAGTCGCGCGCCAGTTGCGCAGGAAGAAGAACACCACCACCAGTGCGAGGAACGCGCCCTCGTAAAGCATCGTCATCGACGAGTCGTAGGAGCGCTCGGTCTCCTCGGACATGTCGGAAATCATCCGGAACTCGGTGCCGGGATGCGTCTTCGCCAGTTCGACCAGCGCCGCCCTGACGCCATCGCGCACCTTCAGTTCGTCGGCGCCGCGCGAGCGCGCCAGCGAGAAGCCGACCACTGCCTTGCCGTCGAGCAGCGCGGCCTGCGTCGGGTCGGCCTCGGCATCGGTGATGGTGGCGATGGACGACAGTCGCACGTTCTGGCCGTTCGGCAGCGCCACGTTGAAGTCGCGCAATTGCTGCGCGTCCTCGACCGTGGCAACGGTGCGAATGGTCTGCTGCGCACCGCCGATCTCGGCCTTGCCACCCGGTCGCTCCACCTGCGCCAGCGCGAGCTGCTGGGAGACATCGCCGGCGGTGACGCCGTGCGCGAGCAGCGCGGCGGGATCCAGATCGACGCGCACCTGGCGGTCGATGCCGCCGATGCGCTTGACCGAGGCCACGCCTTCGACGCCGTACAGGGCGCGGGTGACGTAACGGTCGACGAACCAGCTGAGTTCGTCATCGGCCATGTTCGGTGCGCTCACCGCGTAGGTCAGCAGGTCGCCACCGATCTCCACGCGCGAGATCACCGGCTCCAGGATGTCCTGCGGCAGGTCCATGCGGCTGCGGGTCACCGCATCCTTGCTGTCGTTGAGCGCCGCCATCAGGTCCGCATCGAGGTGGAACTCGATGGCCGTGGTGCTGGCGCCCTCCACCACGCTGGAGGTCACGCGCTTGACGTTGTCGAGCGTGGCGACCGCGTCCTCCACCTTGCGGGTGACCTCGGTTTCCAGCTGCGAAGGCGATGCGCCCGGCTGGGTGATGGTCACGATCACCATCGGGAAGGCGACATCCGGGAAACGCGCCACCGGCAGCTTGTGGAAGCCCCACAGGCCGGCCACCACCAGCACGAAGAACAGCATCACCGAGGGCACCGGGTTGCGGATGCCCCAGGAGGAAAGCGACCCGCCCCCGCTCATGGCGTGCGCGCTGCCGCGGCGGGCGCGGCGACCGGCATCACCCGCACGCGGTCGCCGTCGGCGAGGAAGCCCGCGCCCTCGACCACCACCTGCGCGCCCGATGCCAGTCCGGAGGTGATCTCGATGAAGCCAGCGTCACGCGCGCCGGTCTCGACCCGCTGCTGCTTCACCAGTGATTGCGCATCCACCACGAACACCGTCGGGAAGCCATCGCGCAGCACCACCGCGGCCTCGGGCACGCCCATCGCCGGCCCGGAGCCGGTATCGATGCGGCCTTGGAGGTAGGCACCCGGCTGCAGCGTGCCGGACGCGATCACACCGGCCGGCAGGTCCGCGAACAGCGTGCCCGTGCGCGTGGTGGCGTCCACGCCGGGGCTCACCGCACGCACCCGGCCATCGACGACGGTGCCGTCCTGCGCGGTGAGCTGCACCGTGTCGCCGGGCTTCACCTGCGCCAGCTGGTTGGCCGGCAGTTCGGCGCGCCATTCCAGGCGCCCATCCTTGATGAGATGCATGAGCGGCGTACCCGCGCCGACCACCTGCCCGGGCTGGACCAGGCGCTTGCTGATCAGTCCGGCAGCCGGCGCGCGCAGGTCGGCGAAGCTCCGGCGCAGTGCCACCGCGTCGCGGGCGGCGCGCGCGGTGCCGAGCCGGGCCTCGGCCGCGGTACGGTTGGCGCGCAGTTCGTCCAGTTGCATCGCGCTGATGTACTGGCCGGAGGCAAGCTGCTGCCCGCGGGTGAGGTTGGAGCGCGCGAGCTGAGCGCCGGCCTCGGCCTCGCGCAGCGTGGCATTGGCCTGAGCAAGATCGGAGTCGAGGGTGCGATGGTCGAGCGTCAGCAGCACCTGGCCGCGACGCACCTGCTGGCCGACATCGACATTGAGCGAGGTCACCCGCAGTCCCGACACTTCCACGCCCAGCTGCATCTCCTCGACCGGCGATACCGGGCCGGACACGCTGAAGCCGCGCGCCATCTCGCGCTGCACCACCGGGCTTGTGGTGACCGCCATGCCCGCGGCGGGAGTGGCGCTGGTGTCGTTTGCCTCGTCCTTGCAGCCGCCAAGAGCGGCAAGCGCCAGCCCCAGCAGGAGGACGGCAGGCATCGGGGCACGCACGGTCGGGCTCATCGGTGAACGCCGGAAAATCGGGTGGCTAGTGTACCGACAAGTTCAGTATTGGGCAGCCCGTGGATTGACCGACAGGGCCGGCGCTGAAGCCCGGTTCAGGGAAGCCGGAAGAACGCGGTGGCGGCGGCGGTCGTGGTCGCAGTCACGGCCTCCAGGGTCTCGCCACGGTCGCGCGCGATCTCCGCGGCGATGTGCGGCAGGAAGGCCGGCTCGTTGCGGCGGTCCTTCGGCATCGGCACCAAGTTGCGCGGCAGCAGGTAGGGGGCGTCGGTCTCGATCATCAGCCGGTGGGCGGGAATCGATTTCACCAGTTCGCGCAGGTGGGCGCCGCGGCGCTCGTCGCAGAGCCAGCCGGTGATGCCGACGTGCCAGTCCTGGTCGAGGTAGTCGAACAGTTCCTCGCGGGTGCCGGTGAAGCAGTGCACCACCGCGGGCCCGAGCCGGCCGGCGAAGTTCTTCATCATCGCCATGAAATCGGCATGGGCATCGCGCTGGTGCAGGAACAGCGGCTTGCCGGTATCGACGCCGATCTGCAGCTGCTGCTCGAAGGCCTTGCGCTGCATCGGCCGCGGCGAGAAGTCGCGGAAGTAGTCGAGCCCGCATTCGCCGACCGCCACCACTTCCGGGTGCGCATGCAGCGCGCGCATCTCGGCATCGCACTCGGCGGTGTATTCGGTGGCGTGGTGCGGATGCACGCCGACAGTGGCGAACAGTTCGCCGGGATGCCGGCGCGCAAGCTCGAGCGCCTGCGGCGAGTGTTCACGCGAGGCGCCGGTGACGATCATCCGGGTGACGCCGGCATCGCGGGCGCGCTGGAGCACGGCGTCGCGGTCGCGATCGAAGCTGTCGTGGGTGAGGTTGGCGCCAATGTCGATGAGTTGCATGGCGCGATTGTAAGGGCCCGCCTCGCAACACCCGGGCGAGCCGCCGTGCAGGGCGTCCAAGTATTCTTTGCGGATGCCGGCGCGCTTCCCCATCGACATCGTCCTGCCGGAGATCCGCGCCGCGCTCGAATCGCACACGCGCCTGGTGCTCGAGGCGCCACCGGGCGCCGGCAAGACCACGCAGGTGCCGCTCGCGCTGCTCGACGCGCCATGGCTGGCGGGACGAAAGATGCTGATGCTGGAACCGCGCCGGGTTGCCGCGCGCGCGGCCGCCGGCTTCATGGCGCGGCAGCTGGGCGAGGATGTCGGGGCCACCGTCGGCTACCGCATCCGCTTCGAATCGAAGGTATCGGCCGCGACCCGCATCGAGGTGGTGACCGAGGGCATCCTCACCCGGATGCTGCAGGAAGACCCGCTGCTGGAAGGGGTTGGCGCGATCGTCTTCGACGAATTCCACGAACGCCACCTCGCCGGGGATCTGGGCCTGGCGCTGGCGCTTGACGTGCAGGCCAGCGTGCGCGACGACCTGCGCATCGTGGTGATGTCGGCCACGCTCGATGGCGAGCGGCTGGCGCAGTGGCTGGACGCGCCGCGGATCAGCAGCGCCGGACGCAGCCATCCGGTCGCGATCTCGCACTTCCAGGGAAGGCGCGAGGAAGCGCTGGCGCCGCAGGTGCGCCGTGCCGTTGATCATGCGCTTGCCACGCACGAAGGCGATGTGCTGGTGTTCCTGCCGGGCATCCGCGAGATCCGGCGCGTGCAACAGATGCTGGAAGGCCCGGATGCGGCCTCGCAGTCGCGGTCTTCCATCGACATCCTCGCCCTGCACGGCGACCTGCCGCTCGATGCGCAGGCGGGGGTGCTGCAGCCTGCCAGCGACGGCCGCCGACGGGTGGTGCTGGCCACCAACGTCGCCGAATCCAGCGTCACCCTGCCCGGCGTGCGCGTGGTGATCGATGCCGGGCTTGCGCGCGAGCCGCGCTTCGATCCGAACTCGGGCTTCTCGCGGCTCGACGCGGTGCGCATCTCGCAGGCCTCGGCCGACCAGCGCGCCGGTCGCGCAGGGCGCGTCGCCGAAGGCTGGGCCTATCGCCTGTGGCCGGAATCCGAACGGCTGGCATCGCAACGCCGGGCCGAGATCACGCAGGTCGAACTGGCGGGGCTGGCGCTGGAACTCACCGCATGGGGCAGCGATGCCTTGCGCTTCGTCGATCCACCGCCCCCCGGTACGCTCGCCGCCGCGCGCGACCTGCTGCGGCGCCTGGACGCGCTGGACGATGCCGGGGCGATCACCGCACGCGGGCGACGCATGCTCTCGCTCGGCACCCATCCGCGACTGGCGGCGATGCTGCTCGCCGCGGATGACGGGGCATCGCAGGCGCTGGCCTGCGATCTTGCGGCGCTCATCGAGTCACGTGATCCGCTGCGCTCGCACGACGATGCGTTGGCTGCGCGCTGGCAGGCGCTCGCGGCCTTTCGCGCAGGTCGCGTCCCTGCCGATGCGAACCGCGCGACGCTGACCGCGATCGATGCCGCCGCGAAACAGTGGCGGCGCCGGCTCGGCACCCGAGCCACCCCGCCCACGCACGCCAGCGCCCACGCACTCGGCGACCTCCTTGCGCACGCCTTCCCGGACCGCATCGCTCGTCGGCATCCGCGCGATCCGTTGCGCTACACGCTCGCCAATGGACGGATGGCGCGGCTGTTCGAGGACAGCGCGCTGCGCGGCGAACCTTGGCTGGTGGCCAGCGAACTGCGTGACGATTCCCGCGACGCCCTGCTGCTGCGTGCCGCGCCGGTGGACGAGCGCCACCTTCGAACCCGTTTCGCACAGCACTTCCATGAGGACGACGAGGTGCGCTGGGACGCGCAGCGGCGTGCGCTGGTGAGTGAGCGCATCGAGCGCTTCGACGGCATCGTGCTGTCTGCGCGGCCCGCCGGTCGCGTGGATCCGGCAATGGCGGCGCGAGCACTGGTCGACGCGGTGCGCAACCTCGGACTCGACGTGTTGCCGTGGAGCGATGCGACCACGCAATGGCGCATCCGCGTGCAATGTCTGCGCGCGTGGATGCCTGAACTCGGCCTGCCCGACCTGTCGGATGCGACGCTGCTGGCAGGCCTCGACCACTGGCTGCTGCCGGCCTTCGCCGACAAGACCCGGCTGGACGCGCTGTCCGCCGATGAACTTGGCGAGACGCTCAAGTCGGGGGTTGACTGGTCACTGCGCAGCCGCATCGACCAGCTCGCCCCGACGCGCATCGAGGTGCCGTCCGGGCTGGCCCGCCGCATCGACTACCGGCTCGACGACGAAGGCGCACCCGCGCCGCCGGTGCTCGCGGTGAAGCTGCAGGAACTGTTCGGGCTGGCGGAAACCCCGCGCATCTGCGACGGTCGGGTGGCCCTCACCCTGCACCTGCTCTCGCCGGC
>JAEXBT010000022.1 GCA_023393895.1 Pseudomonadota bacterium | reverse complement strand
ACACTCCCGTCGGTTTTTTTTCATCCGTGTGCGCCGCACGCACGACCCACATCTGCGCCGAGCGCATCAATGCATGCAGCGATCCGACCGCATGATCTCCCTAACGATTTGATGCAGTTGATCCTCATGCTGCAAAACAAGCACTTTCCTGCACGACCAATGTCGACCTCGGAAACCGGTATCGCCTCTGCAGGCCTCCATGCCTCCGACGATCCGGGCGACGGAGGCCACAGCGGGCCAACGCAAATTTTTTCGCGGACCCGATCGTTTTCCTGCGTTGCAATGACGATTTGCGCGAAAATTTTCCGTGCAGCGCGCATGCGGGTGATGCCCGCAAACGAAAACGGCCGCCCGGAGGCGGCCGCTTTTCCCGACGTTCGAAACTGACTTCAGTCGTCGCTGTCTTCCATCGTCGCGGCGTAGTCGTCGGCGGAAAGCAGTGCGTCGGCCTGACCGGACTCACTCATCTCGACCACGAACAACCATCCGTCACCGAAGGCATCGTCGTTGATCGCTTCCGGCTTGTCGGCGAGCGCCTCGTTGACCTCAACGACGGTGCCGCTGACCGGCGCGTAGACGTCGGATGCGGCCTTCACCGACTCGACCACGGCACAGGCGTTACCGGCCTCCACCTCGTCACCAACCGCCGGAAGCTCCACGTACACCAGGTCGCCGAGCAGGCCCTGGGCGTGGTCGGAAATGCCGATGGTGGCGCGGCCGCCGCCTTCGACACGCACCCACTCGTGGGACTTGAGGAACTTGAGATCGCCCGGGATTTCGCTGCTCATCGATGACTCCGTGGATGGTGTGGAATGCGGATAGTGTAGCGGCGATCAGACGCCGTCCTGGATCTTGCCTTCTCGCACGAACGGGAACTTGACCACCCGCACCGGGACCTCGCGGCCACGGATGTCCACGCGGACCCGGCCCGGATCACCGGCTGGCACGCGGGCCAGCGCGATCGCCTTTCCGATGGTCGGCGAGAAGGTCCCCGACAGGATCTCGCCCTCGCCCGCCGCGCTCAGCACCTTCTGTCCGTGGCGGAGCACGCCCTTCTCGTCCATCACCAGCCCGATCATCTGCCGCGCGGTGCCGGCCGTGCGTTGCGCCTCGATGGCAGCGCGGCCGTTGAAGTCGCGGCCCTCGTCGAGCGCAATGGTCCAGCCCATGGCCGCTTCGTCCGGCAGCACCGCCTCGTCCATGTCCTGGCCGTAGAGGTTCATGCCCGCCTCGAGCCGCAGGGTATCGCGTGCGCCGAGCCCGGCCGGCCGAACGCCTGCCGCGTGCAGCGCATTCCAGAACCCGACCGTGCGGTCCTCGGGAAGGATGACCTCGAATCCGTCCTCGCCGGTGTAGCCGGTACGGGCCAGGAACACCGGCACGCCCTCGGAGGTCTGCACATCGACGGCGGCAAAGCGCCCGAGCTTGCGCGCCGCGTCACGGTCGCCTTCGCGCAGCAGGGCGATGACCTTCTCGCGTGCGGCCGGCCCCTGCACCGCGACGATACCCAGCTCCGGGCGCTCGCGCACTTCGACATCGAAGCCCTTGGACTGTTCGCCGATCCACGCCAGATCCTTGTCGCGGGTGGAGGCATTCACCACTAGGCGGAACCAGTCCTCACGCAGGAAGTAGACGATGAGGTCGTCGATGACCCCGCCGTCTGCATTGAGCATGCCGCTGTACAGCGCCTTGCCCGGCTTCTGCAGCTTGTCGACATTGTTTGCGAGCAGCTTGCGCAGGAAGGCGCGGGCGCCGGCGCCATGCAGGTCCACCACGGTCATGTGCGAGACATCGAACATGCCGGCGTCCTGCCGCACCGCGTGGTGCTCGTCGATCTGGGAACCGTAATGGATCGGCATGTCCCAGCCGCCGAAGTCCACCATCTTCGCGCCCATGTCGCGGTGGGTCTGGTTGAGGATGGTGCTCCGGGTCATGGCAGGCTCGCACGTTGGGAAACGCCGATTATGGCATCGGCGTTGCCCGCGTTCCGCACTGTCGCGGCAGGTACGCCGCGCGACTCAGGCTTCCTGCACCAGCAGTGCCATGCCGCGGGTCGCCACCACGCGCACCCGCGTGCCCGCCGGGAGGTCCGGGCCTTCGACCGTCCAGTAGGCATCGCCGATCTGCACCTGGCCCTCGCCGTTGACGATCGGCACGGCGAGCGTGGCGACGTGGCCGATCAGCTGTTCGCCGCGCCGATTGAGCAGCGGCTGGTCGCTGCCGCGTCCCTTGCCGCGGAACCACTTCCGATAGATGGCGATCGACACGAAGCTGAGCGCGATGAACAGGACCACCTGCATCAGCACGCTCATCCCGGGCAACAGCAGCACGACGATGAAGACAGCAGCGGCCGCCAGGCCCAGCCACAGCAGGAACGCACCGGGGACGAGGGTCTCCGCAGCGATCAGCACGAAGGCGAGTGCGGCCCAGGTGAAGACTTCCCAGCGCATGGCTCAACCTCCGGCGGGGAACTGCGGACGCGGCGGCTGCGGCGGGCGTGGCGGCGGCGTGCTGCCATTGCGCTCCAGCGCCTCCTTGGCGAGGTCGGCGATGCCTGCCAGCGAGCCGATCACGCCGGCGGACTCCATCGGCATCATCACGAACTTCTGGTTCGGCGCCTCGGCCAGCGCCTTGAACGCCTCGATGTACTTCTGGGCGACGAAGTAATTGATCGCCTGCACGTTGCCACCGGCGATCGCGTCGCTGACCATGCGGGTGGCGTTGGCCTCGGCCTCGGCCAGCCGCTCGCGCGCCTCGGCCTGGCGGAACGCGGCTTCCTTCTCACCCTCGGCCTCAAGGATCGCCGACTGCTTCTCGCCCTCCGCGCGGAGGATGTCGGACGCACGCTTGCCCTCGGCCTCCAGGATGTTGGCGCGCTTCTCGCGCTCGGCCTTCATCTGCCGCGCCATCGAATCGACCAGGTCACGCGGCGGCGCGATGTCCTTCAGCTCGATGCGGTTGACCTTGACGCCCCACGGATGGGTGGCCTGGTCCACCGCCACCAGCACCTTGGTGTTGATCTCGTCGCGCTTGGACAGCGATTCGTCCAGGTCCATCGAGCCGATCGCGGTACGGATGTTGGTCATCACCAGGTTGATGATCGCGACTTCCAGCTGGGCGACCTCGTAGGCGGCCTTGGCGGCATCGAGCACCTGGAAATACACCACGCCGTCCACCTTGACCACGGCGTTGTCCTTGGTGATGACATCCTGGCTCGGCACCTCCATCACCTGTTCCATCATGTTGATCTTGCGGCCGATGCCCTGGTAGACCGGAATCAGGAAGTGCAGGCCCGGCGAAAGGGTATGGGTGTACTTGCCGAAGGCCTCCACCGTCCATTCGAAGCCCTGCGGCACCATCCGCACGGCCTTGAACAGCACGATCACGCCTGCCACCAGCAATACCAGCGCCAGCATCGTTCCAAATGACATCGTTTCCCCTCCTGGGCATCAGCAATGCACCGAGTATAGGCACGGGCGATGGCGGATGGATGCGCCCGGCCGGGGCACGGACTAGAATGCCGCCACTCCTCCGGGGAGTAGCCCACCGGCCAGTGGCCGGGGCGCGCGTCAACATGCTTGGCCAACCGGCCATGGCGCGCGAGCGGTGCGACAGCATCGCGGGCAAGACCGAAGGCAGGCGGGGCGCCCATGGCCGGGCCGTCCGGCCTGCTTTCGCGTCCTCCGCAGTGCCCGGCCCTGGACCCCGACGATGGACTATTCGTTCTATCCCGCGCTGATCTCCACCGGCACCGTGGCGCTGGCCGAAATCGGGGACAAGACCCAACTGCTGGCCCTTCTGCTGGCAGCGCGCTTCCGCAAGCCCTGGCCTATCGCCTGGGGCATCCTCGTCGCCACCCTGCTCAACCATGCCCTGGCCGGCTGGTTGGGGACGCTGGTGGCCCAGTGGCTGACGCCCGACGTGCTGCGCTGGGTGGTGGCAGTGAGCTTCATCGCCATCGCGCTGTGGACGCTGAAACCCGACAAGCTTGATGACGACACCGCCCTGCCCGCGCGCGGCGCATTCATCGCCACCACCATCGCCTTCTTCATCGCCGAGATCGGCGACAAGACCCAGGTGGCCACCGTGCTTCTGGCGGCGAAATACGCGCCGCTCTGGCAGGTCGTGGCTGGCACCACGCTAGGGATGCTGCTGGCCAACGTGCCGGTGGTGCTGCTGGGCGCCAGGTTCGCGCACCGCCTGCCGCTCAAGGCGGCACGAATCACCGCAGCGGTGGTGTTCCTGCTACTGGGCCTGTGGGCGGCGATCAAGGGCGTGGGTTGAGGATGACGCGCCTGAACGCGCGCGCCTTGCCGGGCGGCAGCCGCTGCCCTAGTCTGGCGCGACGTTTCGGGGGGCAGTGAATGGAAGGCTTGTCGCGGATCGGGTTCGGCGTGTTCGGGTTGGCGGTCCTCGTCGGCATCGCGTGGCTGTTCTCCAACAACAAGCGTGCGGTGGACTGGAAGCTGGTGCTGACCGGCATCGTGCTGCAGATCGCCTTCGCCGCGCTGGTGCTGCTGGTGCCCGGCGGCCGCGATGTCTTCGACTGGCTCGGCAAGGGCTTCGTCCGGATCCTGGAGTTCGTCAACGTCGGTTCGAACTTCATCTTCGGCTCGCTGATGGACGTATCGAAGTTCGGCTTCGTGTTCGCCTTCCAGGTGCTGCCGACCATCATCTTCTTCTCCGCGCTGATGGGCGTGCTCTATCACCTCGGCGTGATGCAGGCGATCGTGCGCGGCATGGCCTGGGCCATCACCAAGGTGATGCGCGTGTCCGGTGCGGAAACCACCAGCGTCTGCGCCAGCGTGTTCATCGGCCAGACCGAGGCGCCGCTGACGGTACGTCCGTACATCTCGAAGATGACGAACTCCGAGCTGATCACCATGATGATCGGTGGCATGGCGCATATCGCCGGGGGCGTGCTGGCCGCCTATGTCGGCATGCTCGGCGGCCCTGATCCTGCCGCGCAGGCGTTCTACGCGAAGCACCTGCTGGCCGCCTCGATCATGGCAGCACCGGCCACGCTGGTGGTGGCGAAGCTGCTGATTCCAGAAACGCAGGAACCACTGACCCGGGGCACGGTGAAGATGGAAGTGGAGAAGACCGCTTCCAACCTGATCGATGCCGCCGCATCCGGTGCCGCCGACGGCCTCAAGCTGGCGCTGAACATCGCCGCGATGCTGCTCGCCTTCATCGCGCTGATCGCGTTGCTCAACGCGCCGCTGACCTGGCTGGGCGAGATCACCGGCATCGCGCAGATGATCGGCCGGCCCACCAACCTCGAGACCATCCTCGGCGCACTGCTCGCCCCGGTCGCCTGGGTGATCGGCGTGCCGTGGCAGGATGCGACCACCGTCGGTTCGCTGATTGGGCAGAAGGTGGTGATCAACGAGTTCATCGCCTACACCGAGCTGTCGAAGATCCTCAACGGCCAGGCGCCGGGCATGACCCTGACGCCGCAGGGCGCGCTGATCGCCACCTACGCGCTGTGCGGCTTCGCCAACTTCAGCTCGATCGCCATCCAGATCGGCGGCATCGGCGGGCTCGCGCCGGATCGTCGCGGCGATCTGGCGAAATTCGGCCTGCGCGCGGTGCTGGGCGGCTCCATCGCCACCTTCATGACCGCCACGATCGCAGGCGTTCTGAGCCATTTCGGCTGAGCCGATGGGCCGCGTCACCGTCGTCGGCTCGTTCAACGTCGATCACGTCTGGCGCTGCCCGCGCCTGCCGGAGCCCGGCGCGACGCTCGCCGGCGAGTACGCAAGCGGCCCCGGCGGCAAGGGCTTCAACCAGGCGGTGGCCGCACGCCGCGCCGGCGCCGTGACTGCCTTCATCTGCGCGCTGGGCGAGGATGCCGGGGGCCAGCTGGCGCGTGCGCTCGCGAGCGGCGACGGGATCGACCTCCTGGGTGAGGCATGCCCCACGCCGACCGGCACCGCCGGCATCTTCGTGGATGCGGAAGGGCGCAACAGCATCGTCATTGGCGCGGGCGCGAACGCCGCCCTGTCGGTGACGCATGTGGAGGCGCAAGCGGTGCTGATCCGCGACTCGCGCGTGCTGCTGGCCCAGCTGGAATCGCCGCCCTCGGCGATCGTGCACGCGCTCCGGATCGCCCGCGAGGCCGGCGTCGCCACCGTGCTCAACCCGGCACCGGCGAACGCCGATACAACGACCTCCCTGCTTGCACTGGCAGATGTGCTCACACCGAATGAAACCGAGTTCGCCGGACTGCTCGCCCGCCACACCGCCATGGCGATTCCGCCCGATGCGGTAGCGTCCGCTGGCATCGAGGCGCTGCACCTGCTCTGTCGCGTACTGCACCCGCACGGCACCGTGGTGGTCACGCTGGGCGGCGCGGGCTGCATGGTGTCGCATCCGGACGGCGCAACACGGGGCGATGCCGCCGTCTGCTACCACCTGCCGGCCGAACCGGCACGCGTGGTCGATACCACCGGCGCGGGCGATGCCTTCAACGGGGCGTTGTGCGCCTCGATGGCGCTGCGGCCCGAAGCACCGTTCGTCGACCATGCGGGGTTCGCCGGGCGCTATGCTGCTCGCGCCACCGAGCGGGCCGGCGCCGCGCTGGCGATGCCTCACCTGCAGATCGGTTGAGGATTCCGGTCTAGACTGCGCGAGTCATCTCCCTGAACGCAGAAGATGGCAACTTCCTTTCACCTTGTGGAGGCCCCGATGGCAGGCAAGTTCGAGATCAGCAAACGCAAGAACGGCGAGTTCCAGTTCAACCTCAAGGCCTCCAATGGCCAGGTGGTGCTCACCAGCGAAGGCTACGGTTCGCGTGCAGGGTGCGAGAAGGGCATTGAGTCGGTGCGCAAGCATGCGCAGGCGACATCGAACTTCGACAAGAAGATCGCCAAGGACGGCAGCCCCTACTTCTCGCTGATGGCGCGCAACGGCGAATCCATCGGCAAGAGCGAGATGTACAAGAGCACCGCTTCGCGTGACAAGGGCATCGCTTCGGTGA
>JAEXBT010000230.1 GCA_023393895.1 Pseudomonadota bacterium | reverse complement strand
ATCTTGCGCAGCACGGCGATCGAGGCATCGCGCAGGCGCTGGTATTCCTTATCGGTCAGCGTCTGCGCCGGCGCCACCGTGATGCTGTCACCGGTGTGCACACCCATCGGGTCGAGGTTCTCGATCGAACAGACGATGATGCAGTTGTCCGCGCTGTCACGGACCACTTCCATCTCGAACTCCTTCCAGCCCAGTACCGATTCCTCGACCAGGATCTCCCCGACCGGCGAGAGTTCAAGGCCGCGCTTGGCGATCTCCTCGAATTCCTCGCGGTTGTAGGCGATGCCGCCGCCAGTACCGCCCAGGGTGAAACTTGGACGGATGATCGTCGGATAGCCCACCCTCGACTGGATCTCCACCGCCTGCTCGAAGGTCCGCGCAACCGCAGCCTTCGGGCATTCCAGCCCGATTTCCTCCATCGCCACCCGGAACAGCTCGCGGTCCTCGGCCATGCGGATGGCATCGCGCGAGGCACCGATCAACTCCACGCCATGCCGTTCAAGCACGCCGTTGTCGGCAAGGTCCAGCGCACAGTTGAGTGCGGTCTGCCCGCCCATCGTCGGCAGCAGCGCGTCGGGCTTCTCCTTGGCGATGATCTTCTCGACCGAGCGCCAGTTGATCGGCTCGATGTACACGGCATCGGCCATGTCCGGGTCGGTCATGATCGTCGCCGGGTTCGAGTTGACCAGAACCACCCGATAGCCTTCCTCGCGCAGCGCCTTGCAGGCCTGGGCGCCGGAATAGTCGAATTCGCACGCCTGCCCGATGACGATCGGGCCGGCACCGATGATGAGGATGGTCTTGAGGTCGCTGCGCTTGGGCATTTACTTCTTCACTTCGTGAGTGCCGATACCGGCACGTTGCAGGTCGTCATCGCGTTCATCAGCATCGGCAACACGAAAGTCAGCGCCGCTGATTCGCCCGCCGCCTTGCTGCTTTCGCCGCCATTCATCGCCTGGTTGATGCCGATCAGTTCGCGGACAGGCTGGTAACGCGGCTCGCTGGACAGGGCCAGCATGGCGGTGAGATCACCGGGCTGGGCCTGCCCCATGACAGCGCCGAGATCCATCTCGCGCTTCGCGCTGCCGGCTGCGATGCCCTCGCTGATCAAACGGGCGAACAGCTTCCCGCCGCCCCCTTCCAGCAGCGCGATGTCGTCGACGACGCGATCGGGATGGGCGCGGATGTAATCCGCGGCACGCTCCTCCATGAAGGCGAGGAATTGCGGCTCGCGCAGGTTCCCGCGGACGCACGCGAGTTGTGCGGCATCGACGTCGCCCGGGTTTTCTGTGAATGGCCACACGGGATCAGCGGTGGCCGCATCCTCGAGCACCTTGCCGAGCGGCATCAGCGGTGCAGCGGCTCGGGCGAGCCTGCTGGCGTCACTGACGGACTGGGCAGACAGCGCGGCCGGCAGGAGTGCCAGCACCGCACCGAGCACGCACATCGAGATCTGGCGGATCAAGGGCATGGTCCGGGCTCCGTCACTTGTTGCCGATATGCCTGTCGAAGAACGCCTGCATCTTCGTGTACAGGTTCACCTGATTGTCGTAGTCGTAGAAGCCGTGACCTTCCTTGGGTTCCAGCACGTCCTCTTCGATCGGCTTTCCGGCCTGGGCCAGCGCGTTCTTGAGGGCGCGGTACTGCGACGGCGGCACGCGCTCATCCTTGCCACCCTGCACCAGCATGACCGGCACGTTGATGCGGTCAACGTTGTAGACCGCCGACTGCGACTGCTGTCCAGCCAGGGTATCGGGCAGCACCCGGTTCAGATAGTTGACGCCGGACTGAGAGCGCGGGATGTCGCCATCGGTCTTCATCAACGGCAGGCTGTACACGCCCACATAGCCGACGGTGCACTTGTACTTGTCGGGGTTGCGCACCACCGACTGCAGGGCGCCGTAACCGCCATAAGACGCACCGTAGGTGCAGATGCGGTTGCGATCGGCGATGCCTTCCGCGATCGCCCAATCGACTGCATCGGTCATGTCGTCGATCATGGTGGTACCCCAGTTGCGGTAGCCCTTCCGCTCGAAGGCGCTGCCGTACCCGCCGGACCCGCGGAAGTTGATCTGCAGGACCGCATAGCCGCGATTGGCCAGGAACTGGACTTCGGGGTTGAAGCGCCACATGTCGCGTGGGCCATGGGGGCCACCGTGCGGATGAAGGATCATTGGCAGGTTCTTGCCATTGCTGTTCCTCGGAATCGTGATGTAGCCATGCAGCGGCGTGCCATCACGGGCCTTGAGTGAGATCGGGCGCATCACCGACATCTCGGAGGGCTTGATCCAGTCCATCGCGGACAGCAGGAACTTCGCCTGTCCGGTCTGCCGGTCGAACAGGTAGTAGCTGCCCGGATCCACGTCGCTGTAGGCGTTCAGCAGGATGTAGCGCCCGTCGTTGCTGGAGCCGCGGAAGGAGACTGCATGGTCGGGAAAGGCGTTGATAAGACCTGCCATGACGCGGCTTTCTTCATGCGCACTGTCGATGAAGTCATAGGCCGGCGTTCCGTCGGCGTACGCGACCGCCAGCAACGTGGTGTCGTCGCTGCTCACCAGGTAGTTCCCCGGATCGACGTTCGGGTTGGACGAGACCTTCTTGCCCGTGTTGGTGGCGGGATCGATCAGGTGAAGGCTGGAGGGTTCGCCGTCCTCGCTGACGGCGAAGTACGCGTCCTTGTTGTTGGGCGCGAGCATCAACGGCGTGCGCGCCGCTTCACCCATGGGGGCGCGATGGACCTCGGTCCATTCGCTGCCGTCACGCCGCAGGGTGATCGAAGTGCGCTTCTTGTCCATGCCGACGGCATAGCGCACCTTGCCATCATGGTCGACCAGGAAACTGCCGTAGTCGAGCGGTGCCGAGGCCACGATGACTGTGCGAGCGTCATTGACGTTCATGCGGAACAGGTAGGCGGAATCGATGGAGCGCTGGACCAGGATCCAGTTCGGCTCTTCGGGCAGCGTGTCAACGATATGATAGCTGCCCCCATTGGGTACGTCGATGCGCTTGGTGCCATCGACGTTGGAGGCGTAGAGATCGCCCGTTCCCACCCGGAAATCGTAGCGCCCGATCTTGCGGGTGACGTACATGAAAAAGCGTTCGTCGTTGACCCAGCGTACCGAATCGATATGGCGACCGGGACCGTAGTCCCACTTGCCCACGAGCTTCATGTCGGAGACCTGGAACGCGGCCAACAGCGTGCGATCGCCCTGCGGCTTCGACACGGTGATGTACTTGCCACTTGGGGACAACGAGACGCTGCTGAATTCCGGGTCCTTGAAGAAGTCCCCGATCGGCACCTCGCGCGCCTGCGCAGTGAAGTGCGAGAACACGGCGAGGGCCAGCGAAGTGGCAATCAAAAGTCGTTTCATGAGTCCTGATCTCCTTGGTCAGCGTGCCATCATGGCAATGAATCGATCGAACAGGCCAGCGACGTCGCGCGGGCCGGGCGAGGCTTCCGGGTGTCCTTGGAAACTGTAGGCGGGCGCGTCATCCAGCGCGAAACCCTGATTGGTGCCATCGAACAGCGAGCGATGGGTCACCCGTGCGTTCGCCGGCAGGGTGGCCTCGTCAATGCAGAAGCCATGGTTCTGCGCGGTGATCAGGACACGGCCGCTGTCGAGCTCCTGGACCGGATGGTTGGCGCCATGGTGGCCGTGCGGCATCTTCATGGTGCTGGCGCCAACGGCCAGCCCCAGCAGCTGGTGCCCCAGGCAGATGCCGTAGATCGGCACCCGCCTGTCGAGCAGTTCGCGGATCGCCGTGATCGCATAATCGCAGGGCTCCGGGTCGCCCGGGCCGTTGGAGAGGAACACGCCATCAGGCTGCATCGCCAGCACTTCGCCGGCCGGCGTCTGCGCGGGCACCACGGTGATGTCGCAGCCGCGATCAGCCAGCAGGCGCAGGATGTTGCGCTTCACGCCGAAATCGTAGGCCACCACCTTGTAGCGCGACTCAGGGCTCACGAAGGCGTTGCGGTCGAGATCGAGCGAGCCTTCGCGCCAGGAATAGGCCGCATCCGTGCTGACCACCTTCGCCAGATCCATGCCCTTGAGGCCCGGGAACTTGCGGGCGGCCTCGATGGCGGCATCGGCATCCAGCCCTTCGCCCGCCATCAGCGCGCCGTTCTGCGAGCCGCGCTCGCGCAGCAGGCGGGTGAGCTGACGGGTGTCGATATCGGCGATCCCGACCACCCCGCGCTCGTGCATCCATTCCGGCAGCGCCTGCCGGTTGCGCCAGCTGCTGGGTCGGCGTGGCACATCGCGGACGATCAGCCCGGCCGCCCATACCGAGGCGGCCTCGTCATCCTCAGGCGCCATGCCGGTGTTGCCGATGTGGGGATAGGTCAGGGTGACCAGCTGGCGCGCGTAGGACGGGTCGGTCAGGACTTCCTGATAGCCCGTCATCGAGGTGTTGAACACCACCTCGCCGACTGAAAGGCCGGGCGCGCCAATGGAAACGCCCTTGAAGACAGTGCCGTCTTCGAGCGCGAGAAGTGCGGGTTGGGTCACGGGCTTCGCCTTGTAGGGGGTTGCAAAAAACCGCCGAAGTGCACGTGGGCAGCCCCGGAAGCGATTGGAGTCAGGCGAGCGGGAATTCTAGCGGCGAACGGCCCCTGAATCCAGTGCGGCGTCATCGTCCACCAGGTCGGCGATCGAGTAGAGGCCGGCGGGTTTCGTCGCCAGCCATGCCGCTGCCCGCAGCGCGCCGAGGGCGAAGATGTCGCGGTTGCCGGCGCGATGGACCAGCTCGATGCGCTCGCCCGGCCCGGTGAACTGGACGAGGTGTTCCCCGATGATGTCCCCGGCGCGGATGGCGGCGATGCGCGGCGACGCCCCGCCCGACTCCGCCGATGCGGCCAGTGTCAACGCCGTGCCCGAGGGCGCATCCAGCTTGCGGGTGTGGTGCATTTCGATGAGATCGCACTCCCAACCGGGCAACGCGAGCGCCGCACGCCTGACCAGCATGTCCAGCACCGCCACGCCGATGCTGAAATTGCTGGCCCACAGGACTGGAATCCTTGCCGATGCCGCGCTGAGCGCAGCCTGCTGCGCCGCGGACAGGCCGGTCGTGCCCGAGACGAACGCCGCGCCACGCTCGAGCGCCAGAGCCAGGATGCCGTCGAAGGCCTCCGGCAGGCTGAAATCGATTGCCACATCGAAGGCCGGCACCGCCTGCATCTCGCTGACTGCAAAATGGGCCACGCCATCGACCACGCGCTGCGCGGGCTGGCGCCGCGAAACCGCCGCGACCGTACGGCAGGCGGCGTGGCCCTCGGTGCACAGGCGCATCAGCGCCTGGCCCATGCGGCCATTGGCACCGTGGATCAGCAGGGAAACCTGTGACGGCATCATCATGCGCAGGAGGAACGGTGCGCCATCATGCCAGCGCACCGCCCCTCCGTCATTTCGAGGACCCTGACCGCGCCGCTCAGTAGCCCGGCGGCGGCGGCGTGGCATCGCTGCGTTCGGGCAGCTGCGGATACTCGATCTTCGGCATCTTGCCGGTCAGGGCATGCAGGAACAGGTGGATGTCCTCCGCTTCCTCGTTGGTCAGCGTGGCTCCCAGCTGGGCATCCCCCATGATCTTGACCGCTTCCTGCAGGCTCCAGACATGACCGGAATGGAAGTACGGCGCGGTGACCGCGACGTTGCGCAACGGCGCCGCCCGGAACACGTATTCGTCGGTCTTGGACTGGGTGACGCCGAACCGTCCCATGTCACCGGTCGGCAGGACCTCGGCCGCCGGCTTCTTCATCACGCCGAACGGGAAGTACGCCTGCCCGCCGAGGTTCACCCCGTTGTGGCAGTTGCTGCAGCCCTTGTCCATGAACAGCAGCAACCCCGATTGCTGCTGCGCAGTCAGCGCACGGCGATCGCCCTTGAGAAACGCGTCGAACGGAGAGCCCGTCGACAGCAGGGTCGCTTCGAAGGCCTCGATGGCGCGGGCCATGTTGTCGAAGTTGACCGGATCCTCCTCGCCCGGGAATGCGGCCCTGAAAGCATCCACGTAGCCCGGCATGCTGCGCAGGATCATCACCACGGCGTCGGGCTTCGCGTTCATTTCCACGGCCGCCTCGATGGGCCCCTTCGCCTGCTCCATCAGATCCGCAGCGCGGCCATCCCAGAACTGGGCGACGTTGAGCACGGCGTCGTACACCGTCGGCGCGTTGCGTGGTCCCTTGGCGAAACCATGGCCGATGGATGTCGGCACGCCGTCGATGCCGCCCATGCCCAGGTTGTGGCAGGAATTGCAGCTGATCACCCCACTGGACGAGAGCCGGCCATCGAAGTACAGCATCTTGCCGAGCGCCACCTTCTCCGCGGTGACCGGATTGCCGGGACGGTCGGGCGCCTTGTCGGGCAGCGGCTTGAACAGCGCCTGCGCGCGCTGCAGCAAGCCTGCATCCGCCTCAGGGCCGGCCGGTGCGGCGGCAGCGGGTGCATTCGTTTCCGCGGCCGCAGGCTTCGCGGCGGTGCCGGCGTCGGCTGCTGGCGGGGGTGCGGACTGCTGGCAACCAGCCAGCAACGCCAGGGAAATGGACGCGACCAAGAGCATGCGGTTCGGCATGACGGAACTCCTTGGGGGAAGTGTCACCGCCATCCTATCCCGCGAACGTGACGGGAAACTTGACGCGGCCCGTATTCAGCCCGTCATCCGGTCCCAGATGCCCTTGACCCCGTCCATGAACGTGGCGGACTTGGGCGAATGCTTGCGCGCGCCCTCGCCGACGAAGGTGGCCTCGAAGCGTTCCAGCAGATCGCGCTGCTCCGCGCTGAGGTTGATCGGCGTTTCGATCACCGCCGTGCAGTAGAGATCGCCCTCGCGCTGGCTGCGCACCGACTTGATCCCCTTGCCGCGCAGGCGGAACACCTTGCCGCTCTGGGTTTCGGCCGGGATGCGGATCTCGGCCTCGCCGCTCAGGGTGGGCACGCGCACGGTATCGCCCAGCGCCGCCTGCGAGATGCGGATCGGTACCTCGCAATGCAGGTCGTCGCCATCGCGGGTGAAGATCTCATGCGGGCGCACCCGCACTTCCACGTACAGGTCGCCCGGCGGACTGCCGGCGGGCCCGGCCTCGCCCTCGCCGGCCAGGCGGATGCGATCCCCAGTGTCGACGCCGGCCGGAATGCTCACCTCAAGTACCTTGTCCTCCTGCACCCGGCCATTGCCGTGGCAGTGCTTGCAAGGATTGGCGATGGTCTGGCCACGGCCCATGCACGCCGGGCATGGCTGCTGCATGCGGAACGGACCACGCTGCATGACCACCTGCCCGCGCCCGCCGCACTGGCCGCAGCTGTCGAGCTTGCCGTCCTCGGAGCCGGAACCGCTGCAATCGTCGCATTCGGCGAGCGTGGGCAGCTCGATCTTGCGGCTGACCCCGCGTACCGCCTCCTCGAGATCGAGGTCGAGCCGGTAGCCGATGTCGGCGCCGCGGCGCTGGCGCTGCGCGCCGCCCATCCCGCCGCCGAAGATGTTGCCGAAGATGTCGCCGAAGATGTCGTTGACGTCATGGAACTGCGGGCCGCCACCGCCGCCCATGCCGTGCTCGAAGGCGGCATGGCCGTGCTGGTCATAGGCCCGGCGCTTGCCGGCGTCCGACAGCACCTCGTAGGCCTCCTTGCACTCCTTGAAGGCGACCTCGGCGGCTTTCTCGTTGCCGTGGTTGCGGTCCGGGTGGTGCTTGGCCGCCGCACGCCGGTAGGCCACCTTCAGTTCGGCCTCGGTGACGGTGCGGGAAACCCCGAGGACTTCGTAGTAGTCGCGCTTGCTCATCGCTGCTGCATCTTCCCTTTACGCCTACGCGAACGGGCAGACCTGCCGGCCTGCCCGTCGCCCGCGGCCGATCGGCGGTGCCGATCAGGCCTTCTTGTCGTCGTCCGTGACTTCGGTGAACTCGGCATCCACCACGTCGTCGTTCTGGCCGGCGCCCGGCTGCGGGCCGGCACCGGCATCGCCACCCTGCTGGCCGGCGGCGGCCGCGGCGAACAGCGACTGCGCGGCTTCCTCCAGCACCTTCGACTTGGCCTCGATCTGGCCCTTGTCGTCGGCCTTCATCGCGGTTTCAAGGTCGGCGATGGCACCCTCGGCGCGGCCGATGACATCGCCCGGCACCTTGTCGCCGTTGTCCTTGATCGCCGAACGGGTGGCGTGGATCAGCGCATCGGCCTGGTTGCGTGCGCCGACCAGCTCGTGGAACTTCTTGTCCTCCTCGCGGTGCGATTCGGCGTCCTGCACCATGCGCTGGATCTCGTCGTCCGACAGGCCCGAACCGGCCTTGATCTCGACCTTCTGTTCCTTGCCGGTCTTCTTGTCCTTGGCGGTCACGTGGACGATGCCGTTGGCGTCGATGTCGAAGCTGACCTCGATCTGCGGCATGCCGCGGGGCGCCGGCTCGATGCCGGACAGGTCGAAGCGGGCCAGCGACTTGTTGTACTGCGCCTGCTCGCGCTCGCCCTGCAGCACGTGCACGGTCACCGCCGACTGGTTGTCGTCCGCGGTCGAGAAGACCTGCGAGGCCTTGGTCGGGATCGTGGTGTTCTTTTCGATGATCTTGGTGAACACGCCGCCCAGGGTCTCGATGCCGAGCGACAGCGGGGTCACGTCGAGCAGCAGCACGTCCTTGACGTCGCCGGCCAGCACGCCGCCCTGGATCGCGGCGCCCAGCGCCACGGCCTCGTCCGGGTTCACGTCCTTGCGCGGCTCCTTGCCGAAGAACTCGGCCACCGCCGCCTGCACCTTCGGCATGCGGGTCTGGCCGCCAACCAGGATCACCTCGCCCACGTCGCTGGCCTTGAGGCCGGCATCGTTCAGCGCCACCCGGCACGGCTCGATGGTCTTCTTCACCAGGTCATCGACCAGAGCCTCGAGCTTGGCGCGGGTCAGCTTGATGTTGAGGTGCTTCGGGCCGCTCGCATCGGCGGTCACGTACGGCAGGTTGACGTCGGTCTGCTGCGCGCTGGACAGCTCGATCTTGGCGCGCTCGGCCGCGTCCTTCAGGCGCTGCAGCGCCAGAGGGTCCTTGCGCAGGTCGATGCCGTCGGTCTTCTGGAACTCCTCGACGAGATAGTCGATGACGCGCTTGTCGAAGTCCTCGCCACCGAGGAAGGTGTCGCCGTTGGTGGCCAGCACCTCGAACTGCTTCTCGCCGTCCACTTCGGCGATCTCGATGATCGAGACGTCGAAGGTGCCGCCACCGAGGTCGTACACGGCGATCTTCCGGTCGCCACCGGCCTTGTCCAGGCCGTAGGCCAGCGCGGCCGCGGTCGGCTCATTGATGATGCGCTTGACGTCGAGGCCGGCGATGCGGCCGGCGTCCTTGGTCGCCTGGCGCTGGCTGTCGTTGAAGTAGGCCGGCACGGTGATCACCGCCTCGGTCACGGTTTCGCCCAGGAACGCCTCGGCGGTCTTCTTCATCTTCTCCAGCACCTTGGCGCTGACTTCCTGCGGCGCGAGCTTCTTGCCGTCGCTGGTCTGCACCCAGGCATCGCCGTTGTCGTGCGCGATGATCGCGTACGGCACCAGGTCGAGGTCCTTCTTGACCTCGGCGTCGGTGAACTTGCGGCCGATCAGGCGCTTGACCGCGAAGAAGGTGTTCTGCGGGTTGGTCACCGCCTGGCGCTTGGCGCTGGCGCCGACGAGCACTTCGCCGTCCTTGGTCCATGCGACGACCGAAGGCGTGGTGCGGTCGCCCTCGCTGTTCTCGATGACGCGGGCCTTGCCGCCTTCCATCACTGCCACGCAGCTGTTGGTGGTACCGAGGTCGATGCCGATGATCTTGGCCATGGGAGTTACCTGTCCTGGAGTTGGAGGCGGCGCATGCCGCGATGAAAGCTATCTGGGGTTGGGCGCGTTCGATTCAAGGGATCGATCGCCGCGATCAGGTGGCGACGACCACCATCGCCGGGCGCAGCAGGCGCTCGTTCAGCAGGTAGCCCTTCTGGAACAGCGTGGCCACCGCGCCGGTTTCCACGCCTTCGGCGGGCATCTGGCTGATCGCGTTGTGGTGCTCGGGGTTGAAGGCATCGCCGGGACCGGGCGCAACTTCCGACAGCCCGTTCTTGCCGGCCATGTCGAGCAACTGCTTGCGGGTGAGCTCAAGGCCGGTGCGCAGCGGATCGCCCTCGGCGGCGCTGGCAAGACCGGCCTCGATGCTGTCGAACACCGGCAGCAGGTCGGC
>JAEXBT010000228.1 GCA_023393895.1 Pseudomonadota bacterium | reverse complement strand
GTTCCGGGCGATGCAGGTCGCAGGCATGCAGCGCAGCCGGGCCATCGCCGGCCTCGGCGACGATCTCCACGTCCGCCTCGCGCGCCAGCAGGCCCCGCAGCCGCGCACGCGCGAGCGGTTCGTCGTCGACGATCAGGATGCGCATCGGATCTGCCCCATGCGCCGGATGGTAGTGCGAACCGGCGCGGCCGTCAGCCTTCACGCGAGCCGCGCGTCCATCCACCCCGTGAGGTCGGCGATTTCCTCGGCGCAGACCTGATGCTGCATCGGATACGCATGCCATTCCACCTCGAAGCCGAGCCCACGCATCTGCCGCGCGCCCAGTTCCCCGGCCGCGAGCGGCACCACCGGGTCGTAGCTGCCATGTGCCATGAACAACGGCGGACGGCCACTTGCAGATGTGGCATCTGCAGGCGCCATCGGCAGGTAGGTGGACAGCGCGATGAAGCCGCCAACGGCCATCCCGTTCGCCGCGCAGGCGAGCGCGACCGCCCCGCCCTGCGAGAAACCAGCGAGCAGGATGCGTTCGGCCGGGACGCCGCGTGCGACCTCGCGTGCGACCAGTGCCTCGACGGTCGCCATCGATTCCCGCACGCCCTCGACATCGGCGCGATTCGCCAAGTCCAGTTCGCGGATGTCGTACCAGGCGCGCATCCGCGCCCCGCCGTTGATCGTCACTGCGCGCACCGGCGCATGGGGGAAGACGAAGCGCAGCGCCGGCCAGTGCGGCTGCAACAGCTCGGGCACGATCGGTGCGAAATCGTGACCATCGGCACCCAGGCCATGCAACCAGATCACCGACCACGCGGGATCAGCGGCAGTTTCGTGTTCGATGGCGTCGATCGTGGCGTCGGTCATCGCGGACTCCTTCGGGCGGGACAGGATGCCACGCTCAACGCACGGGAATATCGAAGAAGGTGTCCGGCGTCGGTTCCGGCCGGAAGGTGAAGTGCCACCACTCCATCGCGTAGTTGGCAAAGCCGTGGCGCTGCATCGCGTCGCGCAGACGATCGCGGTTGGCGCGCTGGACCGGCGTGACCCGCGGATCGTCGGTATTGGCGAGTGTGTCGAAGAAGTCGAACGGTGTCCCCATGTCGAGTTCAGCGCACGTTCCACGTCCGTCGCATTGCAGCAATGTCAGATCGACGGTGGAGGCCCGGCTGTGGCCGGACTTCTCCGCGATGTACTCGCCCACCAGCGCGGGTTTGTCGAGGTTGGGGTAGTAGTCAGCCTTGGTGCGAAGGTCCGCGGGATCCTGCGCCCAGCGCATGAAATGGGCGACCGCTCGTGCCGGTCGATAGCAATCGAATATCCGCAGGCGCAGGCCGTCGGTACGCAGATCGTCCGCCACCTTGGCGAGCGCTTCGGCAACCGGCCGGTGCAACCAGCAGCGCGCCGCCGCGTAGCCGTCCACGCGATCACCGACGAAATTGCGGGTGCCCGCGTAGCGGATATCGAAGTCGGCGTCAGGCACGAAGCCACGTGCATCGACGAGGCCGGCTTCGGTGGCTTCAGGAGGCATCGGCGCCACGGCTGGCGCACGCGCACTGGCGCAGGCCGCAAGCAACAAGACGCAGGCGAAGATGAGTGAACGCGGCTGGGATACTGGCATCCATCAAGCATCGCCGATTCCATCGCGCAGTGCACGCGCCGGCGATAGTGGGCCCACCAGGACTCGAACCTGGAACCTTAGGATTATGAGTCCCGCGCTCTAACCATTGAGCTATAGGCCCGCGACGGATGATTCTAGCGCGGTGCAAACGCAAAGCCCGCCTTGCGGCGGGCCTGCGTGGAGATTCGCGACGCGTTACTCGATGTCGAGGAAGCTGCGCAGCGTCTCCGAACGGCTCGGGTGGCGCAGCTTGCGCAACGCCTTGGCCTCTATCTGCCGGATCCGTTCGCGGGTGACATCGAACTGCTTGCCGACTTCTTCAAGCGTGTGATCGGTGTTCATGTCGATGCCGAAGCGCATGCGCAGCACCTTGGCCTCGCGCGGGGTCAGCCCGGCCAGCACGTCGCGGACGGTTTCCACCAGGTTGATGTCGGTAGTGGCGTCGATCGGGGACATCACGTTGGTGTCCTCGATGAAGTCGCCCAGGTGCGAATCCTCGTCGTCGCCGATCGGCGTCTCCATGGAGATCGGCTCCTTGGCGATCTTCATGACCTTGCGGATCTTGTCTTCCGGCATCTCCATCTCCTTCGCCAGCTCCTCCGGCGTCGGCTCACGGCCGTACTGCTGGAGCATCTGGCGGGAGATGCGGTTCAACTTGTTGATCGTCTCGATCATGTGCACCGGGATGCGGATCGTGCGCGCCTGGTCGGCGATCGAGCGGGTGATCGCCTGGCGGATCCACCACGTCGCGTAGGTCGAGAACTTGAAGCCGCGGCGGAACTCGAACTTGTCGACCGCCTTCATCAGGCCGATGTTGCCTTCCTGGATCAGGTCGAGGAACTGCAGGCCACGGTTGGTGTACTTCTTGGCGATCGAGATCACCAGGCGCAGGTTGGCCTCGACCATCTCCTTCTTGGCCTTGCGCGCCTGCACTTCGCCGTAGGCCACGGTCTTGACGATCTCGCGGATATCGGCGAGCGTGAGCATGGTGGTTTCCTCGAGGCCGAGGATCATCTCCTGCTGGGCGATGATCAGCTCGCGCACCTCGCGCAGGCCGGAGCCCCACTTCTGCTTGCGCTTGAGCAGATCGTCGACCCACTCGAAGTTGACCTGGTTGCCGTCCCATGACTTGAGGAAGTCCTTGCGCGGCATGCCGGCTTGGCGCGTGGCCAGCTCCATGATGCGGCGCTCGCGCATGCGGATCTCGTTCTGCACGTCGCGCAGCTGCTGCACCAGCGCATCGAAGTACGGCAGCGGGAACTTGAAGGTAACGAAGATGTCGGCCATCTCCTGGCGCAGCTTGGCCACCGACTTGTGGCCGGGACCGTGCTTGGCCAGCGCCTTCTCGAACTTGACCCACAGCGCGGCCATCGCGGTCATGCGCGCCTTGACTTCCTCCGGGTCCGGGCCGGTCGGCGCGGCTTCCTCGGCTGCGTCATCGCCATCGTCTTCGGCGTCCTCTTCGGCCTCTTCGTCCTCGACCTCGATGCCGTTCTCGGCGGCCTCCTCGGCGGCGGCGGCGGCATTGGCCTCCTCGACGTAATCGTTGAAGCCGGCAACGACCTCGGCCAGGCGCTTCTTGCCCTCGGCATGCAGCGCGTAGTCGTCCAGCACCAGCTTGACCGACGGCGGGAATAGCGCCATCGCGGCCAGCATCTGGTTGAGGCCTTCCTCGATGCGCTTGGCGATCGTGATTTCGCCTTCGCGGGTCAGCAGCTCGACCGTGCCCATCTCGCGCATGTACATGCGCACCGGGTCAGTGGTGCGGCCGGTCTCGGTGTCGAGCGCCGACAGCGCGGCGGCGGCTTCCTCGGCGGCGGTGTCGTCGACTTCGCGACCGGAACCGGACTGGCCGGCCAGCAGCAGGGTCTCGGCATCGGGCGCAACCTCGTGCACCTCGATGCCCATGCCGTTGATCATGCCGATGATGTCTTCGATCTGCTCCGGATCGACCAGGTCATCGGGCAGGTGGTCGTTGACCTCGGCATAGGTCAGGTAGCCCTGTTCCAGGCCCTTGCTGATGAGCTGCTTGATTTCGGACTGGGCCTGGCGTTCGTTTGCCATTCGAGCTGCCACCTGAGCGGAAGTGAACCCCTAATTATACCAGCGCCTCGCCTGCCCGGGGATTCAGGTCCGGAGCAGGAGGGTGACCGGGCCATCGTTGACCAGGCTGACTTCCATATGGGCCCTGAAACGTCCGGTTTCCACCCCTGGCGCATGCCGCGCACGACATTCCGCGACCAGTTGCTCGTATAACCGTTCAGCTTCGGCCGGCGCCGCCGCGTTGCTGAAGCCCGGGCGCAGGCCGCTGGCGGTATCGGCGGCCAGGGTGAACTGGCTGACCAGCAGCAATTCGCCACCGACATCGGCCAGGGAGCGGTTCATCCGCCCTGTACCGTCATCGAACACCCGGTAGGCCAGCAGTTTCGCCGCCATCTTCCTGACCCCGGCGTCGTCATCGCCCGGCTCGGCGCAGACCAGCGCCAACAGGCCGAGGCCGATCCTGCCGACGGTCTCGCCAGCCACGTCCACCTGGGCGCGGCTGACGCGCTGGATCAGGGCAAGCATGGCAGGCTCCGTGCGGGGGAAGCCGCATCATCGCCAGCGCGCGGCGGGATGTCGATGGCGGCCGCTTACACTTTCGGGATGCGCGCCGCCCTCCTCTTCCTTCTTGCCCGGCTGACCGGCCTGCTGCCGTGGCCGCTGCTGCACCGGCTGGGCGACGCGCTGGCCGGCCATTGGCAGCGGCGCAAGGCCCGCGAAAGCCGGGTGGCCATGCGCGGGCTGGAACTGGCGTTCCCTGCCATGGCCGAGGCGGAGCGTGAGGCATTGCATCAGGCGGCGCTGCGCAGCACAGGACGGCAGAGCTTCGAGACCCTGCGGATCTGGACACGACCGGCGTCACAAAGCCTGGCCCTGGTCGACGAAGGCCCCGGCGTCGCCCTGTTCGATGCGGCACTGGCCGCCGGCAAGGGATTGATCGTCGCCGCGCCCCATCACGGCAACTGGGAACTGCTGAACCGCTGGCTGGCGGCGAAGACGCCGATGGCCATCCTCTATGCGCCGCCGGAATCGCCCGTGGTCGATGCCTTCCTGCGCCGGGTCCGCGAATCGCAGGGCGATGACGGCCGGGTCGAGCAGGTGCGCGCCGAGGGCATCGGCATCCGCCAGCTGTTCAAACGCCTGCAGGCCGGCGGCGTGGTCGGCATCCTGCCCGACCAGCAGCCCAAGCAGGGCGATGGCGTGTGGGCACCGTTCTTCGGCGTGCCGGCCTCGACCATGACCCTGATCGGCCGGCTGGCCGAGCGCACCGGCGCACCCGTGCTGTATGCCTGGTGCGAACGCCAGGGCGATGGGCCCCGCTTCACCGTGCACGTGGAAGCAGCACCGCCCGGCATCGCCAGCAAGGATGCGGTCACGTCCGCCACCGCGCTCAACGCCGGCATCGAGGCGATCGTTCGGCGCGCGCCGGCCCAGTACCAGTGGACCTACAAGCGCTGGTCGCAGCAGCCCGAGGGCAGCGCGCTCGGCAATCCCTACTGGCCGGACTGCTACTGAGCCCGTGACCGATGGCAGGTCGGCGCGACGCCGAAACCGGCTAGGCTTGCCTCCGACCGCCGATCCCGAACGCCATGACTGAACCCGCGCTCTCCATCGTCCATCCCGATGTATGGCAGCCGCTGCCGGCGCGCGGCCGCGGCCTGTTCCGCCTCAGCCACGCGATCGGACTCGGCCTGCTCGGCGCCGGCCTCGGCATCGCTGCGGGCGTGCTGGTTGGTGCGTTCTGGGACACGCCGATGTGGTTGGGGGCACCGTTGGGCCTGCTGCTCGGCGCGCTCTATGGCGCCTGGCTCGGCGGCCGCCGCCACGGCTATTACCGCTGGAAGCTGGACGACGACGGCTTCGCCGTACGCAACGGGCGGTTGTGGCAGAGCGAAACCCACGTGCCTGCCACGCGCGTGCAGCATCTGGACGTGAAGCGCGGGCCGCTCGAGCGCGGGCGCGGCCTGGCGACGCTCGTCATCCACACGGCAGGCACCAAGCTCAGCGCGGTCAACGTGCCAAGCCTGGACGAAGGTGATGCCGAGGCTCTGCGTGCGACGCTGGCCCGGCGCATCGAACCCGAGCGCGATGACGACTGAACCGCTGCGCCCCCCGCCGCTGCCGCCCGAGGCCGGGACCGACGCGGCGATCGAGGTCGACGGCGAGGAACACCGGCTGCATCCGTGGTCGTGGCTGTTCGTCACCCTGCAGCACCTGAAGCAGTTCATCCTGCCGCTGCTGGTGCTGCTGTTCGCCGGCCGCGGCGACC
>JAEXBT010000184.1 GCA_023393895.1 Pseudomonadota bacterium | reverse complement strand
CGACTGTATCGTCGAACAGAGGCTGCGATACCCAGACGCGGGGCCGCTGCTCAGCCATCCACCTGCCCCGGGATGCGCGGCGTCATCTGCCCGACATCGCCGCATTGCGCGCGATGGCGCAGCGCTTGGTTCATCAGCACCAGCGCCAGCATCGCCTCGCAGATCGGCGTGGCGCGGATGCCGACGCAGGGGTCATGGCGACCGGTGGTGACGATCTCGACTTCATTGCCCTCGACATCGAGCGTCGGCGCCGGCAGGCGCAGGCTGGAGGTCGGCTTGAACGCGACCGCGACGTGGATCGGCTGCCCCGTGGAAATGCCGCCGAGGATGCCGCCGGCATGATTGCTGGCAAAGCCGTCGGCACGCATCAGGTCGCGATGCCCGCTGCCGGACTGCGCCACGGCCTCGAAGCCATCACCGATTTCCACGCCCTTGGCTGCGTTGATCGAGAGCATCGCCGCGCCGATCTCCGCGGAAAGCTTGCCGTACACCGGCTCGCCCCAGCCCGGCGGCAGGCCGGTCGCCTCGATGACCACCTTCGCACCGACCGAGTCGCCGGACTTGCGCAAGGCATCCATGAAGGCCTCAAGCTCGGCGACCTGCGCGGCATCCGGCCAGAAGAACGGGTTGTCTTCCACTGCCGCCCAGTCGTGGGCGCGCGGCACGATGTCGCCGATCTGCGCCAGATGCCCGCGCACCTGCACGCCAAAGCGCTCGGCCAGCCACTTCCGGGCGATGACGCCGGCGGCCACGCGCATCGTGGTCTCCCGCGCGCTGCTGCGGCCACCACCGCGCGGATCGCGCAGGCCGTACTTCTGCCAGTAGGTGTAATCGGCGTGGCCGGGGCGGAACTGCGAGGCGATCGCCCGGTAATCGCGGCTCCGCGCATCGGTATTGCGGATCAGCAGCGCGATCGGCGTGCCGGTGGTCAGGCCCTCGTACACGCCGCTGAGGATCTCGACCTCGTCGGCTTCCCGACGCTGCGAGGTATGCCGTGAGCGGCCGGTGGCGCGGCGTTCGAGATCACGGCTGAAATCCTCGGGCGACAGCGCGATGCCGGGTGGACAGCCATCCACCACGCAGCCGATCGCCGGCCCGTGCGATTCGCCGAAAGTCGTCACGCGCAGCAGCGTGCCGAAGCTGTTCATTCGCGCGCGGCGGCCAGTTCGGCGATGCGGGCGTGGTGGGCGACGAGATCCGCGCGCTCGGCGACGAAGATGCCCATCTGCCCGACCTTGAACTCGACCCAGGCCAGCGGCAGTTCCGGCAGCAGCTCGCTGAGCGCATGCTCGGCCTCGCCCACCTCGCAGATCAACAGGCCATCTTCGGTGAGGTGGTCCGGCGCATCTCGCAGGATCCGCAGTGCAAGGTCCAGGCCATCATCGCCTGCGCGCAGGCCCAGTTCGGGCTCGTGCGCATACTCGGGTGGCAGCGCGTCGGTCTCGGCGTGGGTCACATAGGGCGGATTGGTGACGATGAGTTCGTATCTCTCGCCTGTGAGCGCATCCATCAGGTCGGACTTCAGGAAGCGCACGTTGCCGGAGAGCAGTCGCGCCTTGTTCTCCTCCGCCAGCGACAGCGCCTCGTCGCTGATGTCCACGCCGTCCACCCGCCAGTCCGGGTGGTAATGGGCCATGGCGATGGCGATGCAGCCCGAGCCGGTGCAGATGTCCAGCGCGCGATTCACCTCGCGGCCCCCCAGCCACGGCTCGAAACCGGACTCGATCAGTTCGGCGATCGGCGAGCGCGGCACCAGCGCGCGCGGATCGGACTTGAATGACAGGCCGGCGAACCAGGCCTCGCCGGTCAGGTAGGCGGCCGGGATGCGCTCGGCGATGCGGCGTTCGAACAGCGCCAGGATCTGGTCCTTCTCGCCCTCGGTCAGCCTGGATGCGCCGTACACCGGCGACAGGTCGTGCGGCAGGTGCAGGGCGTGCAGGACCAGCTGGGTGGCCTCGTCCAGCGCGTTGTCGTAGCTGTGGCCGAAGGTCAGCCCGGCGGCGTTGAAACGAGTCGCGCCGTAACGGATGAAATCGATCAGGGTGCGCAGGTCGCGCGCGGCTTCGGCGTTCACGGCGTCGGCTCGGACGGAATGGCCCGGGAGTATAGCCGCGGGCCGGTATCATGGCCGCAGTCCAGCGCGGGATCCGCCATGTTCAATCGCACCACCCTGATCATCCTTGCGGTGGCCGCCGCGGTCGCCGGACTGCTGGCCGGCTGGCATTTCTCGCAGCAGCGCGCCGCGCCCGCGGGCCCGGCACTGCAGGCCTTCCAGCGCTTCGAGACGCCGCGCCAGATTCCGCCCTTCGAGCTGGTGCGGCATGACGGCCAGCCGCTGACCAATGCCTCGATCCAGGGCCACTGGACGCTGGTGTTCATCGGCTTCACCCATTGCCCGGACATCTGCCCGACCACGCTGGCGCAGCTGAAGACGGCGCAGAAGCAGTGGGAGGCGATTCCGGCGGCGAAACGTCCGCGGGTGCTGTTCGTCTCCGTCGACCCCGAACGCGACACCCCGGAAATCACCGGCCGCTACGCGCATGCGTTCCATCCGGACACGATCGCCGCGACCGGCGACGCCGCCGACCTGCAGACCTTCGCGCGCGGGCTGTCGCTGGTGTTCATGAAGCGTCCGCCGGACGACATCAACATTCCCAACCGCTACGCGGTCGACCACTCCGCCGCGCTGGCGGTACTCGACCCGAAGGGCAACATGGCCGGCGTCATCCAGCCGCCGCTGGAGCCGGCGAAGATCGCCGCAGACTTCATCGCGCTGACGGATGCGATGCAGTGAGTCCAGTCACCGCGCTCACCTACGTCCTGCCGCATCGCCTGCTGTCATCGCTGGCGCGGCGGCTGGCGTACTCGCAGAACCCGGCAATCAGCCGCCGCCTCATCGACACCGTGATCGACAGGTTCGGCGTCGACATGGCCGAGGCGGCCGATCCCGATCCACGCGGCTATGCCAGTTTCAACGCATTCTTCACCCGTGCCTTGCGCGAGGGCGCGCGCGTGCCGGAAGCCGACCCGCGTGCCCTGCTGATGCCCGCCGACGGCCACATCAGCCAGTGCGGCAGGATCGAACAGGGCCGCATCTTCCAGGCCAAGGGGCAGTCTTTCACGGCCGCGGAACTGCTGGGCGATGCCGCCGATGCCGCGCCGTACGCTGATGGCCTGTTCGCCACCGTCTACCTGTCGCCGCGCGACTACCACCGCGTGCACATGCCATGGAGCGGACGCCTGGTCGAAACCGTGCACGTACCCGGGCGACTGTTTTCGGTCGGCACCGATGCGGTCGCCTCGGTGCCGCGCCTTTTCGCGCGCAACGAGCGGCTCGTCTGCCACTTCGAGACCGACTTCGGGCCGATGGTGCAGGTCATGGTCGGGGCCCTGCTGGTATCCGGCGTGGAGACGGTCTGGAGCGGCGTCGAAATCCCGGATTACGGCGACCGCATCACCCGCAAGGACTGGCGCGATCGCGGCATCACCTTGCAGCGTTTCGGCGAGATGGCACGCTTCAATTACGGCTCGACGGTGATCGTGCTGCTGCCGCAGGGCGTGGCCGAACTGGCCCCGGAGCTGCGGGCGGAAAGGCCGGTGCGGCTGGGCCAGCGGCTGGCGACGCGCATCGGCTGACTTCAGCCCGATTGCCGGGTGGCGCGCCATGGCGTGGACCCGTTGACGGTCCCCGAGATGCGCTCGCCATCGACCGTCCCCGTGTACTCATCGTCGCCGATCCGGAAGCTGATCTCGCTGCCGCGCATCCGCCCGCTGATGCTGCGTGCGGCATCGCCCCGCCCCAGGGTGCCCTCTAGCATCTGGAAGGTCTGCGACAGCTGCAGTTCACGGCCATCGTCCAGCAACCAGCGCCCTCCGACCTTGGCCGGCACCACCCAGAGCATCGCGGTGCAGTAGCTCGAGCAGTCCTGCTTGACTTCGTCGATCTCGTCGGCCTGCCATTCGCCCATGTCGAAGGAGTTGGACACCACCCGCGTGCCCGGCTTCATGTCCAGCAGCGTGGGTCGCAGGCGGCGGTTGAGTTCGGGCAGCAGGAACAGGGTGACGACGGTGGCGTCGGAGAAATCGGTCTTGAAGATGTCCGCCTGCTGGAACCGCGCGCGATCGGAAACGCCGGCGTCGCGCGCACGCTGCATGGCCAGCGCGACCAGGTCCTGGTTGTACTCGATGCCGCGCGCCATGGCGCCGCGCCGGGCCGCGGTGATGACGGTGACCCCGTCCCCTGAGCCCAGGTCCACGAGCCGGTCCTCGGGCGTGAGTTTTGCCATGTCGAGCATCCGGTCAACGACGGGTTGTGGCGTCGGCACCCAGACCACGTCCTTGCCCGCCTGCCCCACTTCCGGCTGGTAGCCTTCCTGCGCCCCCTGCTCCTGTCGCGGCGCCTGCGTCACCCCGGATGCCGGCGAGGCACGTGCCTGCGCGGGTGCATCGCCCTGGCGACAGGCGGCAACGCTGGACATCACCAGGGCCAGTGCGGTGAGCGACAGGATCCTGCGCGAAGTGTTCATGGCTCTTCTCCAGATGGCGGCAATTGGCCGATGCCGCCGCTTCCTGCGGCATCGGTTGTATCGCCCTTGCGCTGCAGCAGCAGCAATGGCGTGCCCAGCAGCAGTACGCCCAGGCCCAGCAATCCGGCATTGCCGGTGTAGCGGATGCTCGACCACAGCATGTAGGCACAGGTCAGGCAGAACAGGAACGGCGTCAGCGGGTACAACGGCACGCGATAGGGGCGCTGGCGCCGCGGGTCGCGGCGACGCAGCACGAACAGGGCGATGCCGACCAGCAGCAGGAATGCCCAGAATACCGGCGCGGTGTAATCGACCATCGCCTTGAATCCATCGCGACTCACCGCACCCATTGCGATCAGTGCCAGCGCGACCACGCCCTGGGCGATGTACCCGTTCACCGGCGTGGCCCCACGTTCATCCCAGGTCCCGACCCAGCGCAGGCCCCGCATGTCGCGGGCCATGACGTAGAACACCCGCGCGCCGGTGAAGATCGTCGCGTTCACCGTCGACACGGCCGCCACGAGGATCGCGAACGTCACCAGCCATTCCCCGGCCGGGCCGCCGATCCGCCGCATTGTTTCCGCCGCCACCGCATCCGAGGCACGCCCCCCCTCGAGCCCGAGCACGTTCAGGAAGGCGAGGTTGACCAGCACATACAGCGTCGCCAGCACCAACGTTCCCACCGCCAGTACCCGCACGACGTTGCGTTGCGGCGCGTGCATTTCCCCGGCGAGATAAGCCGCCTCGTTCCAGCCGCCGTAGGTCAGCAGCACGAAAATCATCGCCATGCCGATCGCGGCATCCGCGGGGATCGCCGCCGGTGCCACGGGCGGCAAACCGGTCGATGACGGTGCCAGCAGGCCGCCCACGATGACCGCGCCGATCGCCGCGACGACCAGCAGCGTCACCACCACCTGGACGTTCTTGCCCTGTCGTGTGCCCGCGATGTTCACCGCAGTGAACACGACAACGGCCAGCGCCGCGTATATCGCCGATGCCTGCTCACCGAAGGGCAACAGCCTCGCCAGATAGTCCCCGAACACGAACGCGACCGCCGCGATCGATCCGGTCTGGATCACCGAGCAGCGCGCCCAGCCGAACATCATCGCGACCGGTCGGCCATACGCCCGCGACAGGAAGTGATACTCGCCACCCGCGTGCGGATAGGCCGCTGCGAGTTCCGCGTAGCACAGCGCGCCCACCAGCGTGGCCAGCCCTCCCGCCACCCAGACGCCGATGAATGCGGCTTCCGAAACGACGTTCGCCGCGACGATCGAGGGCGTCCGGAAGATGCCGATGCCGAGCACCAGCCCCACCATGATCGCCACCGCCGCGAACGGCGTCAGGGTCGGATGCAGCGTCTCACGCGCATGGGCTGGGGGCATCGGATGATCCGGCTGGACGGCACGCACGGGACATGCATGCCCGGGGCGCTCCGCAAACTGGCTCGCTGTGATGCGAATCAGGCGCACCGCCGTTGACGCTGCGGCGCTGGAGCATTCGCCCGACCCTAGCCGATCGCGGCGTCGCGCCGCGTGAACGCGATACGGACGACCTACCTGGCGCAGCCCTCAAGCCGGAGCACCTGGCCCGGGCGGATCGCGTAGTTCGGCGCCTTCAGGTTGTTGGCATCGATCAGTGCTCGAACGCTGCACTGGTACCTGCGCGCAATGGCAGTGAGGTTCTCGCCTGCCCCCACCCGGTGCGTGCTTGGCGTGCGCGCAGCCGGCGGGGCTGCCTGCGCACGCGCGGCCGGGTTGGCCGGTACCACCGTCGCAGGCGCATCCGGCGGCGTCGCGGCCTCGGCGGCACCTGCGCTGGATCCCGACACCAGCGGTCCGACCCGCACCAGCGCCTGGCTGACATCGCTGTTGATCAGCTGGCGGGCGATCTCTGCGCGCCTGCCACTCACGCAGTGGCGGTTGTAGAGCGTGGCGATCGTCGTGGTGACGTTGAGCGTGGTGCCCTGCGGCAGCCAGGTGCTCGGGGTATGCCGTGGATTGAGGTTGCGCAGGTGGCGCAGGTAGCCGTTGGTGCCGCGCGCGTTGCCGAGGCAGATGCCCAGTTCGTTGAGCGTGGTGGCGCGCTTGAGCTGGATGCTGGTCGGCCGGCCGGCTCCCCACGCCCGCGGAAAGCGCAGGCCGTATTCGGAGGGATGCAGGTACAACCACGCCGCGGCGATCACCATGGGCACATAGTCCTTGGTTTCCGCCGGGAACTGGTCGTAGACGCTGGCGTCCCAGAAGTTTCGACCACCGCTCCCGCGCCAGACGCGCAGCGCCCGGCCCTCGCCCCCGTTGTAGGCGGCCAGCGACATCTCGATGCTGTTATCCAGCTGCGCATAGCGCTCCAGCAGATAGGCCGCGGCCGCTTCCGCCGACATCCGCGGGTCGTAACGGGTGTCGAAGCCGCTGCCGTCGTTGCCCAGTCCGAAACGGCGACCGGTCGCCGGCATGAATTGCATCGGCCCGATCGCGCCCGCGCGCGACCCCACGTGCACCTTGCCGTTGGATTCCTTGGCCAGGATGCCGAAAAGCAGCGCTTCCGGCAGGCCCACCCGCTGGAATGCCGGACTCATGTGCGGGCGCAGGTACTGGAAGTTGGTATAGCTCTCCATCAGCGCCGGACGCATGTCGGTCAGCCAGCGGCGGATGCCGGCCTGTACCGCGGGATTGAACTGCACCGCCTGCACGAAACGCCGGTTGCGATCGTCCAGCAGCGCTTCCGCGGTTGCGCCCGCCGGCACGGCGTCGCCGGCGATATTGATCGGGTTCTCGTCCTCGTCGCCTTCGTCCTCCACCGGGGCGGGCTCGGGCTGCAGCATCCGCCGGTACACCGGCATCAATTGCTCGATCGGACAGCCGCGGGTCTTTCCGCAATTGGCCATCACCGTTTCCATCTGCACGATTGCCGCATCCTGCTGGTCGGCGTCCTGCGCGGCCTTGAATCGCGCTTCGGCGTCATTGGCCTGTTCGACCAGAGCGGCGGCGGCGCGCGGCAGGCGCTGGGCCTCGGCATGGTGCGGCAGCATCGTCCCCGCGGCGATCGCCGCGCAGAACATCGTGGATTTGAGACCCGTACGCCAATCGGCAGTCATCAACAGCACCTGCATCGGAAACGTGGCAGGTTACCGGCCGCCTTCCGCACCGACAAGGCGCGCGGGTGGTCCGCGAACGAATAGAATCGTTCCATTCATCGCATGGAAACCTTCATGAACCCGATCCTCGTCGGCAAGGCCATCACCACGCCCGACAGCGGCCAGGTCCACCTGCTGCCGAAATACGGCAATCGCCACGGACTGGTGGCCGGCGCGACCGGCACCGGCAAGACCGTCACCCTGATGACGCTGGCCGAGGGCTTCTCCAAGATCGGCGTGCCGGTGTTCCTTGCGGATGTGAAAGGCGATGTCGCGGGCCTCGCCGTCGCAGGCACGATGAACGAGAAGCTGCAGCAGCGCGTCGAGCACATCGGTGTGGAAGGCTACGTGCAGCAACCCAATCCCGTGGTGTTCTGGGACCTGTGGGGCCAGAAGGGCCACCCGATCCGCACCACGGTGAGCGAGATGGGGCCGCTGCTGCTTTCGCGCATCCTGGAACTCAACGACACCCAGAGCGGCGTGCTCGACATCGTGTTCAAGCTGGCGGACGACCGTGGCCTGCTGCTGCTCGACCTGGAGGACCTGCGCGCCCTGCTCAACCTGGTCGCGGCCGAACGCAAGGACATTTCCACCAGCTATGGCCTGGTGAGCACGCAGTCGGTGGGTGCGATCCAGCGCGCGCTGCTGCGCATCGAGCAGGAGGGCGGCGACCGCTTCTTCGGCGAGCCGGCGCTTGAACTCGCCGACCTGATGCGCACCAACATCGACGGCCGCGGCATCGTCAACGTGCTCGCCGCCGACCAGCTGATCCTCAAGCCCCGTCTGTACTCCAGCTTCCTGCTGTGGCTGCTTTCCGAACTGTTCGAGCAGCTGCCGGAAGTCGGTGATCTGGACAAGCCGAAACTGGTCTTCGTCTTCGACGAGGCGCACCTGCTGTTCGACGACGCGCCGCCGGCGCTGAAACAGCGCGTCGAGCAAGTGGTGCGAATCATCCGCTCCAAGGGTGTGGGCGTTTACTTCTGCTCGCAGTTCCCGGACGACGTGCCGGACAACATCCTCGGCCAGCTCGGCAACCGCGTGCAGCATGCGCTGCGTGCGTTCACCCCGCGCGACCAGAAAGCCGTGCGTACTGCCGCCGAGACCTTCGTCGCCAATCCCGATCTGGATGTCGCCGAGGCGATCGGCCAGCTCGGCGTCGGCGAGGCACTGGTCTCCACGTTGCAGGAAAAAGGCGTGCCGATGCCGGTCGAGCGCACGCTGATCGCGCCGCCGGGGTGCCGAATGGGCGCGATCACCGATGCCGAACGCATGCAGGTGCGCGCAGGGTCGCCGGTCGGCATGAAGTACGACGACGCGGTCAATCGCGAATCGGCCGCCGAGATGCTGGCGAAGAAGGCGGAAGCCGCGGCCGAGGCTGCGCAGGCGCCCGCCGCCAAGCAGGCCGACGACGCCGACGCGGATGGCGGCTTCGGCCAGGCGGTGAAGGATGCCGTGTTCGGCACCAAGCGCCGCCAGGGCATGGTCGAGACGATGGCCAAGCAGGCCGCGCGCACGGTCGGCAACCAGATGGGCCGGCAGATCCTGCGCGGCGTGCTGGGCGGGCTGTTCGGCGGGCGTCGCTGAACTCGTGAACCAGCCTGCCATGCCACCGTCGGGCAAGGGGCGTTGGCGGCCACCAGCCGAGAAGAGCACCGCGCTGATCACCGCCGAAGGCCACGCGCGCCTCAAGGCCGAACTGGACGACCTGTGGCGGGTGAAGCGCCCCGAGGTGGTGAAGGCGCTGGCGGCCGCTGCGGCCGAAGGCGACCGCAGCGAGAACGCCGAATACACCTATCGCAAGAAGCAGCTGGGCGAGATCGACCGGCGTGTGCGCTACCTCAGCAAGCGCATTCCCGCGCTGAAGGTGGTCGATGCCACGCCCGGCGATCCGCAGGCGGTGTTCTTCGGCGCGCGAGTGGAATTGGAACGGATCGATGATGGCGAAGTGCTGGCCTATCGCATCGTCGGCCCGGATGAAACCGACGCCCGGCGTGGCGACATCAGCATCGATTCACCGCTCGCCCGGGCGATGCTGAAGAAGCGCATCGACGACGAATTCGCCGCGGAACTGCCGGGCGGCACGACCCGCTTCGCCATCCTCGACGTGCGCTACGGAACCCGCTGACGTCGGCAGCTCAAGACACGCGCGGTCGTCACAGCGCGTCGATGACCGCCTGGGTGAACGCCGGGATATCCGCGGGCTTGCGTGAAGTGATCAGGCCGCCGTCGTTCACCACAGCCTCGTCGCGCCACTTGGCGCCGGCATTCTCCATGTCGGTCCGGATCGAGGCGTAGCTGGTCGCGGCCTTGTCCTTCACCAGACCCGCTTCGACCAGCAGCCAGGGGCCGTGGCAGATTGCCGCGACCGGCTTGTCCGCAGCCGCCATCGCGCGAATGAATGCGATCGCCTTTTCCTCTCCGCGAAGCTTGTCCGGGTTGATCACGCCGCCGGGCAACACCAGGGCCTGGTAGCGCGTGGCGTCCGCATCGGCCAGCGCGATATCCACGTCGACCGCCTCGCCCCAGTCACCGTCCTTCCAGCCCTTGATCGATCCGGACTTCGGCGCGATCACCTCGACTTCGTGCCCGGCATCCTTCAGGATCCTGCGCGGATCGACGAGCTCGGATTGCTCGAAACCATCGGTGGCGAGGATCGCGATGCGTGCCATGGGAACTTCCTTTGCGGTCGGGGGAGGACTCAACCTAGTCCAACCCGCGTCGCCCCGGCGTGACCGCCCACATCGCGCGTTCAGTCGTTGTAGGCGACTTCACCGTAGAGGTCGTGTTCGTCGCTGCCCATGATCTCGACGTCGACGAACTCGCCGGGCCGAAGCCCCGCATCGCGACCGTCCTGGATCTGGACCAGCCCGTCGATCTCCGGCGCATCGGCCATCGAGCGGGCGAGCGCCAGTTCGCCATCGATCGCATCGACCAGGCAACGCTGCACACTGCCGACCTTTGCCGCCAGCTCCTCCTCCGAGATGCGTGACTGCAGCGCCATGAAGCGCGCCAGCCGTTCCTGTTTCACTTCTTCCGGCACCGGGTCCGGCAACTCGTTCGCCACCGCGCCCTCGACCGGCGAATAGGCGAACGCACCGACCCGGTCCAGTCGCGCTTCCTCGAGGAAGTCGAGCAGGTCCTCGAACTCGGCCTCGGTCTCGCCCGGAAATCCGACGATGAAGGTGCTGCGGATCGTGATCTCCGGACAGACCTCGCGCCAGCGTGCGATGCGCTCGCGAGTGCGGTCGATCGCGCCGGGCCGCTTCATCAGCTTCAGGATCCGCGGGCTTGCATGCTGGAACGGGATGTCGAGGTAAGGCAGGACCTTGCCTTCTGCCATCAATGGAATGATGTCGTCCACATGCGGATACGGATAGACGTAATGCAGGCGCGTCCAGACGCCCAGTTCCGCCAGTCCCTCGCACAGCGCCTTCATTCGCGTCGCATACGGCTTCCCGTGCCATTCGCGCTCTGCGTATCTGATATCCACGCCGTAGGCACTGGTGTCCTGCGAGACGACCAGCAGTTCCTTCACCCCGCCCATCACCAGCTTCTCGGCTTCGCGCAGCACCTCGTCGACCGGGCGCGAAACCAGGTCGCCCCGCAGCGCTGGAATGATGCAGAAGCTGCAGCGGTGGTTGCAGCCCTCGGAAATCTTCAGGTAGGCGTAGTGCTTGGGGGTGAGCTTGATGCCGGTGTCCGGCACCAGATCAAGGAACGGGTCGTGCCGCGGCGGCAGCGCCGCATGCACGGCCTCCATCACGCTGGCGTAGTCCTGCGGCCCGCTGATCGCGAGCACACCGGGATGCGCCTCGCGGATCACTTCGGCGCGCTTGCCCAGGCAGCCGGTCACGATCACCTTGCCGTTCTCGGCCATCGCCTCACCGATCGCGTCGAGCGATTCGGCCACCGCGCTGTCTATGAAGCCACAGGTGTTGACGACGACCACATCGGCGGCGTCGTAGCTCGGCAC
>JAEXBT010000102.1 GCA_023393895.1 Pseudomonadota bacterium | reverse complement strand
ACGCGCACCTCGAGCGCGACTGGTCGAAGCCGCACGTGCTGGACGAGGCGCTGCTGCCGGTCTTCGAGCGCATCTACGAGGACACCGACAGCCATTGGCGCGAGTACGCGCTGTGCGAGGACCTGGTCGACCTGGAAACCCAGTTCCAGCTGTGGCGGTTCCGGCACATGCGCACGGTGATGCGGATCATCGGCTTCAAGCGCGGGACCGGCGGTTCCTCAGGCGTCGATTTCCTGAAGCGGGCGCTCGACCTGACCTTCTTCCCGGAACTGTTCGAAGTACGCACCCGCATCGGCGCGGAGCGGGGTTACGGAGAGGATGCGCCGCGCCCGTGAACCTGCGGATGCCGCCGGAGTGGCAATGGATCGGCACCGTGGCGGCCATCGCGGTGCTGGTCTGGGCGATCCGCCGGCTGCCCTGGCACAAGGTGCAGGGGGATGGCGAGGCGCAGCGCGTGTTCGCGGTGTTCATCGCGGTGGCGATCCTGATGCGTGGCTTTTCCACGCAGGGGGTGATGGGGGTCAACCTGCACTTCCTCGGCGCGGCCATCGCCACGCTCATGTTCGGTGCGCGCTTCGCGCTGGTGGCACTCGCCGTGGCCAGCGCGGCATGGGCGGTGCTCGGCCGGGTCTGGCTCGGCTGGGGCTGGGATTTCCTCGCCAACGATGCGCTCCCGGTGGCCGTGGCGGTGGCGATGGGCGCCCTGGTCAACCGCACGTTGCCAGCGCACATCATGATCTACATCCTCGGCAACGGTTTCTTCGCGGCGGCCATCTCGATGATGGCCTCGGTGGTCTTCAAGGCGTCGGTCACGGGGCTCCTGGGCGGGGATCCCACGCCCTACCTGGTGGCCGCGATCCCGCTCTCGTTCGTCGAGGCGTTCTTCACCGGCGGCGCGATGGCGCTGATCGTCGCTTACCGGCCGCAGTGGTGCGCGACATTCGATGACGCGAAGTATCTGGCGAAGCGCGACTGAGGCTCCGGCGCGCGTGGCCGGCGCGGCGCGGGAAGGGGCTGCTAGGATGCGGATTCCCTGCCACGCATGACGCCGGACAACGAATGAATCCCGAAACCGACGCCCGCCCCGCCAACCGCACCCTCGTCACCCGCCTGCTCGATGGCATCGAGCGCCTCGGCAACCGCTTGCCGGACCCGGCGGTCCTGTTCCTGATCCTGATGGTGCTGGTGTGGATCGCGTCGTGGTGGTTGTCGATGCAGTCGTTCGACGAGATCGATCCGCGCAGCGGCGAGGCGATCCGGATCACCAACCTGCTGGCCGGGGAAAGCCTGACCGGCTTCATGGCGCAGATGGTCAACACCTTCGTGACCTTCCATCCGCTGGGCGTGGTGCTGGTGGCGATGCTGGGCCTCGGCGTGGCCGAACATACCGGCTTCATCAACGCGGGCCTGCGCAAGGTGCTCTCGGTGACGCCGAAGATGCTGCTGACGCCCGTGCTGATCGGCGTGGGCATCCTGAGCCACGTGGCTGTGGACGCGGGCTACGTGCTGGTGATCCCGTTGGGCGCGGTGATCTTCTATGCCGCCGGCCGCCATCCGCTGGCGGGCATCGCGGCGGCCTTCGCGGGCGTGTCCGGCGGCTTCTCGGCGACCTTCATCCCCTCCAGCCTGGATCCGATGCTGGCCAGCCTCACCCAGGTCGGGGCGCACATCATCGATGAGTCGGTGGTGGTCAACCCGCTCAACAACTTCTACTTCACCACGGCTTCCAGCTTCCTCATCATGGGCATCGGTTGGTTCCTCACCGATCGCGTCATCGAGCCGCGCCTGAAGAACACGCCGATCGACGGCGATGCCGCCGGGATGCCGGCGATGGACGAACTCGATGCCCGCGAGAAGAAGGGGCTGTGGCTCGCGCTGCTGTCGATGGTCGTCACCGCCGCCCTCGTGCTGGCCACCGCGCTGCCGGCCGGTTCGCCGTGGCGCGCCCCGGCCGAAGCGGGGGCGGGCGCCGGCGAACTGCTGGTGTCGGCGGCCCCGCTGATGCAGTCCATCGTGGCGCTGATCTTCATCTTCTTCCTAGTGCCGGGCATCGTGTACGGCTACGTGGCGGGCACGGTCAAGGGCCACCGCGACATTATCCAGGGCATGAGCAAGGCGATGAGCGGCATGGGCTACTACATCGTCATGGCGTTCTTCGCCGCGCAGTTCATCTATGCCTTCGGCCAGAGCAACATGGGCGCGCTGTTCGCGATCAAGGGCGCGAACTTCCTCGAGGCCAGCGGCCTGCCGATGGGCGCGACGATCGTCGGCATCGTCCTGCTGTCGGGGTTCGTCAACCTGCTGATCGGCTCGGCTTCCGCCAAGTGGGCGCTGATCGGCGCGATCATGGTGCCGATGATGATGCAGCTGGGCGTCTCGCCGGACCTGACCCAGGCGGCGTACCGCGTCGGTGATTCCTCGACCAACATCATCACCCCGCTGCTGCCGTACTTCCCGCTGATCGTGGTGTTCTGCCAGCGCTACGTGAAATCCGCCGGCATCGGCACGCTGCTGTCGATGATGGTGCCCTTCTCGGTCACGCTGCTGGTGGTGTGGAGCGCGTTCCTGCTGCTGTTCTGGGGCCTCGGCCTCCCGCTCGGCGTGGGGGCCAGCTACGTGTATCCGGGGTCCGGCTGAGGCCGGCGACCGGCGGGTTGATGCTGCGGCGCGTCATCGGCCGCGATTGACGCGGCCCGCCGGCTCGGTAATGCTCGCGTGTCGCCTGTGGGCGCAGAATCAAAGGGAATCACAGTGAATCAACCCGTTCCGACCGTCACCGGGGAGAAGACATTCCTCGGGCATCCGCGTGGCCTGTTCATGCTGTTCTTCGCCGAGATGTGGGAACGCTTCTCCTACTACGGCATGCGCGCGCTGCTCATGTTCTACCTCGTCAAGCACTGGATGTTCTCCGATGCCGACGCGTCGATGGTGTATGGCTCCTACACCGCGCTGGTGTACATCGCGCCGGTGATCGGCGGCTACCTGGCCGACCGCTACCTGGGCCAGCGCAAGGCGGTGCTGTACGGCGCCATCCTGCTGACCTTCGGCCATTTCCTGATGGCCTTCGAAGGCGAGGGCGGTGGCGATACCAGATTCCTCAACATCTTCTGGCTGGCGCTGTCGTTCATCATCGTCGGCTCCGGCTTCCTGAAGGCCAACATCTCCGTGATGGTCGGGCAGCTGTACCCGCGCACCGACGTGCGTCGCGACGGCGCGTACACGATCTTCTACATGGGCATCAACCTGGGTGCGGCGCTGGGCTCGCTGCTGTGCGGCTACCTCGGTGAAACCTACGGCTGGAAGTACGGCTTCGGCGCGGCCGGCATCGGCATGCTGCTGGGCCTGATCGTGTTCGTACTGGGCAAGCCGCTGCTGCGCGGCAACGGCGAATCGCGCGATCCGGCCAAGCTGCGCGAGCGCGTGGCCGGCATTCCGTTCGAGTGGGTGCTCTACCTGGTCGGACTGGTCGCGGTCGCGGCCTGCTGGTGGATGGTGCAGAACCAGTCGGCGGTGATGTGGCTGCTGGGCATCGGCGGCGTGGTGCTGCTGGCCTACGTGTTCCTGTTCGCCCTGCCGAAGCTGGATTCCCATGCGCGCCAGCGCATCATCGCGGCACTGATCCTGATCTTCGGCTCGATCCTGTTCTGGGCGCTGTTCGAGCAGGCCGGTTCGTCGCTGAACCTGTACACCGACCGCAACGTCGATCGCAGCTTCCTGGGCTGGGACGTCCCCGCCTCGATGTTCCAGTCGCTCAACGCGATCTACATCATCCTCCTCGCCCCGGTGTTCGCGGGGCTGTGGACCTGGCTGGGACGCCGCAACCTGGAGCCGAGCACCGGTGCCAAGTTCGGCCTCGGGATGGTGCAGCTGGGCCTGGGCTTCTTCGTGCTGGTGGCCGGCGCCAAGGCTGCAGGGCTGGGCAACCTGACCCCTGTTATCTACATCTTCCTGCTGTACCTGCTGCACACCAT
>JAEXBT010000214.1 GCA_023393895.1 Pseudomonadota bacterium | reverse complement strand
TGATCGTGCTGGCCACCGCGGCCACGGTGATCGCCTCGCAGGCGGTGATCACCGGCGCGTTCTCGATCTCCCGGCAGGCGATGCAGCTGGGCTACATCCCGCGCATGCGGATCAAGCACACCTCCAGCGACACCATCGGGCAGATCTACATCCCGGGCGTGAACTGGATGCTGATGGTGCTGGTGATCGGACTGGTGCTCACGTTCCGCAGCTCCAGCAACCTCGCGGTGGCGTACGGCATCTCGGTCTCGATGACGATGTTCATCGACACGCTGCTGCTGGCCCTGGTGGCCAGCAAGCTGTGGCCCCGCCACCGCCGCTGGGTGCTGCCGCTGTGCGTGCTGTTCCTGCTGATCGAGACCGCGTTCGTCATCGCCAACGGCGCCAAGATCCTGCAGGGCGCGTGGTTCCCGGTGGTGCTCGGCATCGTGCTGTTCACCCTGCTGCGCACGTGGCGCCGCGGCCGCGAGCTGCTGCGCACGGAGATGCAGAAGGAAGGCATCCAGCTCGACAGCTTCCTCCCCGGCCTGATGCTGTCGCCACCGGTGCGGGTGCCCGGCACCGCGGTCTTCCTCACCGCCGACAAGGGCGTGGTGCCGCACGCGCTGCTGCACAACCTCAAGCACAACAAAGTGCTGCACGAGACCAACGTGTTCCTCACCGTGGACACGCTGGCGGTCCCGTACGCGCCACGCGGCGACCGCCTGCGGATCAGCGCGATCGGGGATGATTTCTGGCGCATCACGATCCGCTTCGGCTTCATGGAGACGCCTGACGTGCCGCAGGCGCTGATGCAGAGCTGCGACCACTGCGAGCTGATCATCGATCCGATGGACACCACTTATTTCGCCAGCCGCGAGACCATCGTCGCGCGCGCGAACCGCGGCATGCCGCTGTGGCGCGACCGCCTGTTCGCGGTGATGCACCGCAACGCGGCCCCCGCGACCGGTTTCTTCCGGATCCCCGGCAACCGGCTGGTGGAGCTGGGCGCGCAGGTGCAGATCTGAGCGCGCGCCGGGCCGCCCTTGCGCGGCCGGCTCCGCCATAATGGCGGCATGAGCGAAGACCGCCTGATCGGGCCCGTGGCCACCTGCGAGGATGATGCCGTCGATGCGAGCCTGCGCCCCAAGCGACTGGCCGAATACCTCGGGCAGGCCCCGGTGCGCGAGCAGATGCAGCTCTACATCGACGCCGCCAAGGGGCGGGGCGAGGCGCTCGACCACGTCCTGATCTTCGGCCCGCCCGGCCTCGGCAAGACCACGCTTTCGCACGTGATCGCCAACGAATTGGGCGTCGGCCTGCGGGTGACCTCCGGGCCGGTGATCGAGCGCGCCGGCGACCTGGCCGCGCTGCTGACCAACCTGCAACCGCACGACGTGCTGTTCATCGACGAGATCCACCGCCTCTCGCCCGTGGTCGAGGAAGTGCTGTATCCGGCGATGGAGGATTTCCAGATCGACATCATGATCGGCGAAGGCCCGGCCGCGCGCTCGATCAAGCTCGACCTGCCGCCGTTCACCTTGGTCGGCGCCACCACCCGGGCCGGGCTGCTGACCGCGCCGCTGCGCGACCGCTTCGGCATCGTCCAGCGGCTGGAGTTCTACAGCGCGGACGAACTGGCGCGCATCGTGCGTCGCTCCGCGCAGATCCTCGGCATCGATTGCGAGGCCGAGGGGGCCGGCGAGATCGCCCGGCGCGCGCGTGGTACCCCGCGCATCGCCAACCGCCTGCTGCGCCGCGTGCGCGATTACGCCCAAGTGCGCGCGGGCGGGCGCATCGAGCGCGACGTCGCGGCCGCGGCCATGCAGATGCTCAAGGTCGATCCGGAAGGTTTCGACGAGCTCGACCGGCGCCTGCTGCGGCTCATCATCGAGAACTTCGACGGCGGCCCGGTCGGCGTGGAATCGCTGGCCGCAGCGCTCTCGGAGGAGCGCGGCACGCTCGAGGACGTGATCGAGCCCTACCTGATCCAGCAGGGCTTCCTGGTGCGGACCGCCCGCGGGCGGATGGCCACCCACAAGGCCTGGCGCCACCTCGGCCTCGATCCGAAGGGGCGGCCGTCGGACCTGTTCGTGGCGGACGGCGGCTGATGGCCGGTTTCCAGGTCCCCGTGCGGGTCTACTGGGAGGACACCGATGCCGGCGGCGTGGTCTACCACGCGCAATACCTGGCCTTCATGGAGCGCGCCCGCAGCGAGTGGATGCGGGGTCTCGGCTTCGGTCAGGAGGCACTGCGCGAGAGGCACGGCATCAGCTTCGTGGTGCGGGCGATGCAGGTGGATTTCCGCTCGCCCGCCCGGCTGGATGATCTGCTTTCAGTCAGCGTCGATCTTGCACAATGCCGGGGCGCGAGCCTGGTCGTCCGCCAGGAGGTCCGCATCGGCGACCGCCTGCTGGTGGCGGCCGAGGCGCGGATCGCCGCGGTCTCCGCCGACGATTTCCGCCCGGCGCCGATCCCGGATGCACTGCGGGCCGTGCTGGTCTAACCCGAACCCCAGAGGAGCGACAAACGGATGCAGCCCTTGCACGCCGCCATGCAGGTCACCACCCAGCCAATGGACGATGCCGGCACCGGCGCGATGGCGGTGGAAGCCGTCGATGCCGCCCAAGCCGCGGCCCCGGCCCTGCCGACCGACCTTGATCTCTGGCAGCTGATCCTGCACGCCTCGCTGCCGGTGCAGCTGGTGATGGTCCTGCTCCTGCTGGCCTCGGTGGCCTCGTGGGTGATCATCTTCCGCAAGAAGAAGGTGCTCGACCGCGCCCTGCGCGAAGCGGATGAATTCGAGGAGCGTTTCTGGTCCGGCAGCGACCTCGGCAAGCTCTACGACCATGCCCAGCGCCAGGCCGATGGCGGCATGGAAGCCATCTTCGAGGCCGGGTTCCGCGAGTTCCACAAGTCGCGCACCCGCGGCGGCGGCGATGGCCGGCTGCAGCTGGAGGCCGCGCAGCGTGCCATGCGCGCCACCGGCTCGCGCGAGATCGACGGGCTCGAGCAGAACCTCGAGTTCCTCGCCAACGTCGGTTCGATCAGCCCCTACGTCGGCCTGTTCGGCACCGTCTGGGGCATCATGATCTCGTTCCAGGGCCTCGCCAGCGTCAAGGAGGCGACCATCGCCACCGTGGCGCCCGGCATCTCCGAGGCGCTGATCGCCACGGCGATGGGCCTGTTCGCGGCAATTCCCGCGGTCTGGGCCTACAACCGCTACGCCACCAAGGTGGAGCGGGTGGCGGTCAAGTACGACGCGTTCTCCGAGGAGTTTTCCTCGATCCTGCAGCGTCAGGCGGAGTAAGCGGGCATGGGCGTGCGTCGCCAACGCAAGCGCAAGCTGAAGGCCGAGATCAACGTCGTACCCTACATCGACGTGATGCTGGTGCTGCTCATCATCTTCATGGTCACCGCGCCGCTGCTGAACCTGGGCGTGGACATCGAATTGCCCCAATCGCAGGCGAAATCCATTCAGAGCCGCGAGGATCCGGTGGTGGTCAGCGTGGACCGCAGCGGGCGCATGTACCTCACCCTGCAGGGCGACCACAACCGCGAAGTCAGCCGCGAGGAGCTGGTGGCGAAGGTCGGCGCGTTCGTGCGCAACCGCCCGGACGTGCCGGTCTATGTCGCCGGCGATGCCAATGCCGCCTACCAGACCGTCTACGACGTGCTCGGCATCCTGCAGACCGAGGCGGGCGTGGCCCGCGCCGGCCTGATGAGCACGCCGGCGGAGCAGGCCGGCCGATGAGCTCCGCGACCGCACGCGAGGCGGCCCGGTGAGGGAGACGCGCGCCGACACCACCCGCGCGCTGGCTTGGGCGCTGGCGCTGCACCTGCTGCTCGGGGCGCTGGTGTTCCTTGGGCTCGGCTGGGTGCGCGATCGTGCCGAGCCGGCCGGCGGCGGCCCGGTGGTCGAGGCCGAGATGGTGGAAGGCGACATGC
>JAEXBT010000152.1 GCA_023393895.1 Pseudomonadota bacterium | reverse complement strand
GCAATCGGGCATCACGGCGGTGAACTCGAGCCCCAGCAGGCGGGCGAACCACGCCTCGGAGATCGCGGTGCTGCCGGAGGAGGCATCGACCACCGCCTGCCCCGGCCGCAAGCGGCCGTTGCAGAGCGCGTAGAGGAACAGAGAACGAGCCAGCCGATGCTTGAGGCTGCCGGTGGGATGCGCGGCCTCGTCCTTCAGGTAGAAGTCGATGCCCGGGAAGCCCGGGAGGGTCATGTGCAGCAGGTGGGTATCGGCCGAGCGCGCGGCCTCGCGCTGGAGGACGGCGATCGCGTCCGCCACCCAGCGGCGCTCGTCGGTCATCGGCATGGCATGGGGTTCCTGGCTTGCGGCATCAGCGCGCATTATCGGCCGGGACTGGCACGACCGTCAGTCAGCCACCCAGGAAGTGAGCCAGCCCCACGGCTGGTGGGCCCGCGCAATGCCGTAAATGAAGGCGAAGGTGGCGAGTGCCGCCAGATAGAACGCGGCGCGCGCGCCGCGGCCGGACTTCTCGCGCATGGCGAAGACGCCGAGTACCACGTACACCACCACCAGCACCAGTTTCACCGTCAACCAGCCGTTGGCGAACATCGCCCGCGGCAGGATGGTGGCGAGCATCGCCGCAGAGGTGAGCAGGAAGGTGTCGATGGTGACGCTGGTCCAGCGCAGCCAGGTCATCCGCGGCCAGCGCGCACCGAACAGCGCGAAGGCCGCGCCGCGCAGCGCGAACAACGCGCCCGACAGCGAGATCAGGAAGATGTGGAGGGATTTGATCTGCGGATAGAACTCGAGCATGGCGATGGAGGATGCGGTCGGTCAGGAATGAGGTGCCGGGTGAGCGCGGCATCGTCACCCGGGCTTGCCGTCGATGCGCGGGCGCAGGTAGATGCCGGCATGATTCAGCACCCACGGCAGGAAGGCGAGCAGCCAGCCGAATGCGGCCACCGCCTGCCACCACGCCGGATCGGGCAGCATCTCCGCCAGCACCCGCAGAACGGCGACCAGTTGCAGCAGTGCGAAGGCGAACCAGCCGACCGGGGGCATGGCCAGCGGTCGCCCGGAATGGCCGTGGGTGACGCGCGTCACCATCGCCACCAGCAGCGAGCCGAAGAAGCCGATGTAGAGCGCATGCGCCGGCCCGCGTCCGAGCAGGAATTCTCCGGTCGTCGCATACAACACGCTCTGCATCGCGTACAGCACGAAGGCCAGCGGCAGCCACGCGAAGCCCACGAACAGCACCCACAGCAGGCCCGGGGCATCGCCGCGCGGCCACCAGCGGAACAGCACGTAACCGGTCAGCAGGGCAATCGGGATGTCCACCGCCCACAGCGCGGCGTAGGCATGGCGCAGCTCCAGGACAAGATGCGCGAGCAGCAGCAGCCAGATCGCCGCCAGCAGCCAGAACGGCCGCCACGACACATAGCCCTTGACCACGTTGCCGGCGAAGAACGGAAACATCCGGTGGGCGACGGTGAAGTAGACCGGCAACAGCAGGCCAAACGTCCCGAGTTTGATCGCGGCGAACATCCACCAGGCGTTGCCATCGTGCAGGTAGGCGAGCACCAGCAGCAGGCCGATGAGGCCAAGCGTCAGCGCAGCAAAGCACGACCACGCGTGCCAGGTCGGGCCCTTGCCGGCGTGACGTTCCGCCAGCAGTACCCGCACCAGTTGCGCCAGCCCGTACCCCCAGCCGGCGATGCTCATCAGGATGCCGACCTGCACCCACGCATCAAGCCCGGCCAGCATCCCCGCAAGCAGCGCGAACTGTCCGCCGAGCAGGCCGAGGCCGACCGGCAGGTAATGCCAGCGGCCGAGTTCAGGCTGCCCCATCCATCGCGGGAACGTGGTCATCAGGAAGCCGAACATGAAGGGCGGCAGCAGCTGGTACTGCATGGCGATCGCATGCACCCAGCCGGGAAAGATGCGCGCGTCCGGCAGCAGGCCGAGCCGCCAGCGCGCATCGGCCAGCCACAGCGCCCACCAGCCCATCGCCAACAGCACGTTGACGGCACCGGCAAAGAACAGCAGCCGGTGTGGCGCGGCGGCCAGCGGCGATGGCGACAGCGGAGCGGGAGAGAGCGGCCTGTCCGACATGGCGGCAGTATCACCGCCGCCATGCCGTGCCCGCATTGATGCAGGTCAGCCTCAGTAGGCGTACTTCAGGGCGAGGTAGTACGACCGCCCCGGCCCCGGCATCGCGATGCCCCACGGAATTGCGTTGATGCCCATCGTGCGGCCCTGTGCAAGATAGGTGCCGCCGGTGGGCAGCCGGTACAGGCGGTCGAACAGGTTGTCGACGCCGGCATCGACTCGCCACCGCGACCATTCGCGCCCAACGCGCAGGTTGACCAGGCCGTAACCCTGCGTCGGGATCTCGTTGCGCAGCGGCGACACCCGCGTCTTGGCCTCGACCCCGACCCATTCCAGCGCACTGTCCCAGCCGGCATGCTGGTGGCTGAGCACCAGTCGCGCGTTCGGCGGCATGGTGTTGTACAGCGGGTCGCCGCTGTCACGGTTCTCTCCGCGTTGCCAGTTGGCGATCGCCTTGATGCCGAAACGGCCGATCGCCGTATCCGCGAGACGCGCCTCGGCCAGCAGGTCAACGCCATGCAGGCGTGCGGACTGGTTGGCGTAGCGCAGCACGTTGAAGCGTTCCGGCGTCCAGGCGCCGACCGGCACCACGTCGATGTAGTCGTCGATGCGCGTCAGCCACGGCGTGATCCGCAGCTGCCAGGCCTTGTCCGCGCCCGGCGCGTGCCAGTCCAGCGTCATCGCCAGTGTCCGTGCGGTTTCCGGACGCAGGGCGGGATCGCCGACATAGCCGTTGCCGTCGCCGGCGGTGTTGTTCATCACCGCCGCCATCGTCCAGGTCGACCACGCGTAGCGCTCGTAGAGGTTGGGCGAACGGGTCTTCTGCGCCCAGCCGAACTCGAGATCGAGGGTATTGGTCGGCGAATAGCGGAGCAGGGCGACCAGGTCGAGGTGGTCGTCGCTGCGCCGGCGGTCGCCGGCATTGAATGCGGCGGCATCGGCGGCGGTCATCCCGTATGAGCCGGGTGGCGCGGGATCGATGTCGTAGCCGCGCACCTCGCCGGCCGACGTCGACAGCCGGGTATGGCGGACTCCGGCCATCGCCATCCAGCGCTCGGCCAGCCGGCCTTCCCATTCGGCGAACACCGAGCTGCGGTTGCGGCGGCCGTCATGCACGTTCCAGAACGCGTCCGGCCACATGCCGCCACCGGAGGCCGGCCACCAGTCGTCAAGCTCATACGCCTGCCACTCGCCGCCGACGCGCAGCGCGTCCTGGCCGCGCAGGTCGAGCGTCAGCATGGCGGATGCCGCGCGCGTGCGGCTCGCGGTCAGCATCGGCATGTCACCGGCGCAGGTCGGGCCGATCGGGCCGCATGGCACGGTGTAATCACCCACGCCGGGCACCATCGACTGTGCGCCGTACCAGTACTGGCGATCGGGCCCGAAGCCCATGCCGTGGCGCAGGCGCTCCTGCCAGGCGCGCGCCTCGAACGCGCCCCATTCGTAACGGCCTTCGTAGCCGAGCTGCCAGCGGTTCTGGGTATTGCCGAGCAGGTCCATGCGCTGGTTCGGATACAGCTGGTAGGGGATTTCCTGGCGGCCGAATGTGGCCTGCATCAGATGATCGCCTTGGCGGTATGCGGCGGTCAGCGCGTGGTTGCGGACGAGGAAGGCGGTCGATGCGACCTCGTCGCGCGGGATCTCATGGCCCTGGCGGCCGCTGGCGGTGAACGTGCGGAAATCGCCGCCAGCCACGTAGTTGTCGGCGCGGCTCACCGAGCCGCTGTAGCCGAGGCTGAAGCGCTCATTGGCGAGG
>JAEXBT010000150.1 GCA_023393895.1 Pseudomonadota bacterium | reverse complement strand
CACCGGCCGCGCCTATCCCGCGTGTTGCGGCCGGGTCCACGCCGGCGCACCCGCGGCGGATGCCGAGAGCCTGATGCGGTCGCGCTACAGCGCCTACGTGCTCGGGCTGGAGGACTACCTGCTGGCGAGCTGGCATCCCTCGACCCGACCGGCGGCGCTCAGGCTGGCGGCGATGCCGAGGACCCGATGGCTCAGGTTGCGGGTGCACGCCCATCGCCCCATCGACGGGGACCATGCGGAAGTCGAGTTCACCGCCAAGTTCATCGAGGCCGGGCGCCACGGCCAATTGCGCGAACGCAGCCGCTTCGTACGCGAGGCCGGTCGCTGGTACTACCTGGACGGCGACATCGGCTGATCGGCGAGGATGCCCGCGAACGCGGCCGCCACGGTCTGCCGGCGCACCGCGTCGCGGTCGCCATCGAAATGGAACACCTCCGCGCGTGCATAGCCGCCGCGCCGCTTCCAGCCGATCCAGACCGTGCCGACCGGCTTGTCGTCGCTGCCGCCGCCGGGACCGGCGATCCCGGTCACTGCCACCGCGACGGTGCCGCCTGATTTCGCCAGCGCGCCGGATACCATCTCGACCACGCATTCGCGGCTGACCGCCCCGAACTCCTCCAGCGTCCGCGGCCGCACGCCCAGCAGCGCCTGTTTGGCCTCATAGCTGTAGGCGACCATGCCGCAATCGAACCATTCCGACGAGCCGCTGATGCCGGTCACGGTCTTGGCGATCCAGCCGCCGGTGCAGCTCTCGGCCGTGGCCAGCATGTCACGGCTGGCGCGGAGGCGATCGCCGACGTCGCGGGCGAGGGCATCGAGCTCGGTATCGGCGGGAATGGCCATGGGGCACACTAGGCAGTTCGATTCCCCCGCATTCTCGCCCGGATGTCCAACCTCGACCAGCACACGCCGCTGATGCGGCAGTTCTTCGCCGCCAAGGCCGAACATCCTGACGTGCTGCTGTTCTTCCGGATGGGGGATTTCTACGAACTGTTCTACGACGATGCGCGCAAGGCGGCGCAGCTGCTCGACCTCACCCTGACCCAGCGTGGGCAGTCGGCCGGCCAGCCGATCCCGATGGCCGGCGTGCCACATCACGCCTACGAGGGTTATCTGGCGCGACTGGTGGCATTGGGCGAATCGGTGGCGATCTGCGAGCAGATCGGCGATCCCGCTGCGAGCAAGGGGCTGGTGGAGCGCAAGGTGGTGCGCATCGTGACGCCGGGCACGGTGACCGACGAGGCGCTGCTGGCCGACCGCCGCGACACCCTGCTGATGGCGGTGGCGCGCGGCAGGGACGCCTACGGCCTGGCCTGGGCGGACCTGGCCGGCGGGCGCTTCCACGTCGCCCAGGTGGCCAATGCCGAGCAGCTGGAAGCCGAACTGGCGCGGCTGGAACCGGCCGAGCTGTTGCTCCCTGACGAGGATGGCTGGTCGCCCGCGTTGCTGGCCCGCGCCGGCGTGCGCCTTCGCGCGCCGTGGCTGTTCGATGCCGAGGCTGCGCGCCGCAAGCTGCTGGCGTTCTTCAACCTGCATGACCTCACCGCGTTCGGCATCGACGCGCTGCCGCTGCCGGTGGCGGCGGCCGGTGCGTTGCTGGGCTATGTCGAGGAGACCCAGAAACAGCAGCTGCCGCACCTGACCTCGATCGCGCTGGAAAGCGGCGAGGTGGCGATCGCGATGAACGCGGCGACGCGACGGCATCTCGAGCTGGACACGCGCATCGACGGGGACACCAGGCACACGCTGCTCGGCGTGCTGGACTCGACGGTGACGCCGATGGGCGGGCGCCTGCTGCGGCGCTGGCTGCACCGGCCGATGCGCGCGCGCGACGTGGTGGAGCCGCGCTTGCACGCAGTGGCGACGCTGCTGGACACGCGCGCCTTCGAGAACCTGCGCGAGGCGTTCCGCGGCTTTGGCGATGTCGAGCGCATCCTCACCCGCGTCGCGTTGCGCAGCGCGCGCCCGCGCGATCTTTCCACCCTGCGCGATGCCCTCGGCAAGCTGCCGCTGCTGCGCGACGGGTTGCTGCCGCTGGATTCGCCGCGGCTGCAGACGCTCGCCGCCGCGCTCGGCGAGCATGGCGAGATCGCCGCCTTCCTGAGGCGCGCGATCATCGAGCAGCCCCCGGTGGTCGCCCGCGACGGTGGCGTGATCGCCGAAGGCTTCGACGGAGAACTCGACGAGCTGCGCCGGCTCTCGACCCATGCCGACCAGTTCCTGATCGACCTGGAGGCGCGCGAGCGCGAGGCGACCGGCATCGCCACGCTCAAGGTCGGCTACAACCGCGTGCATGGCTATTACATCGAGATGGGCAAGGTGCATGCGGACAAGGTCCCGGTGCACTACACGCGGCGACAGACGCTGGCCAACGCCGAGCGCTACATCACCGAGGAACTGAAGGGCTTCGAGGACAAGGTGCTGTCGGCGCGCGAACGTGCGCTGGCGCGCGAGAAGCTGCTGTACGAGGAGGTGCTCGATGCGCTGAACGAGGACCTGCAACCGCTGCGCGAGTGTGCGCAGGCGCTGGCCGAACTCGACGTGCTGTGCGGCTACGCCGAACGCGCCGAGGCGCTGGACTGGTCGCGGCCGCGGCTGGTCGATGACGCGGCGCTGCGCATCGAAGGCGGCCGGCACCCGGTGGTGGAGGCGGTGCGCAGCGAGCCCTTCACCCCAAACGACCTGCTGCTGGACGAGGCCACCCGGATGCTGGTGATCACCGGCCCGAACATGGGCGGCAAGTCCACCTACATGCGGCAGATCGCGCTGATCGTGCTGCTGGCGCACATCGGCAGCTTCGTGCCGGCCACGCGCGCGGAGATCGGGCCGGTGGATCGCATCCTGACCCGCATCGGCGCCGGCGACGATCTTGCGAAGGGCCAATCGACCTTCATGGTGGAGATGAGCGAGACCAGCTACATCCTCCACCACGCGACGTCGCAATCACTGGTGCTGATGGACGAGATCGGCCGCGGCACCTCGACCTACGACGGCCTTGCGCTCGCCGAGGCCTGCGCGCGCCACCTGGCCGATGCGAACCGCAGCTACACGCTGTTCGCGACCCACTATTTCGAGCTGACCGCGCTGGCGACACCGGGCAGCGGCATCCGCAACGTGCACCTGGATGCGGTGGAACATGGCGATGCGCTGGTGTTCATGCACGCGGTCAAGGACGGGCCGGCCAACCGCAGTTTCGGGCTGCAGGTGGCGTCGCTCGCCGGCCTGCCGAAGGCGGTGGTGCGTCAGGCGCGTGCGCGCCTGGCGGAACTGGAGCAGCAGGATGTGGCCAAGCCGGCACCGATGACCGCGCAGGCGCTCGACGCGCCGCAGCAGATCGGGCTGTTCGCGCCGGCGTCCGCCGCGCTGGAGGCGCTTGCCGGCATCGACCCGGACGAACTCACGCCCAAGCAGGCGCTGGAGGCGCTGTACCGGCTTAAGGCGTTGCAGTAACACGGAAAGCAGGAACGCCCCGCAGCGCGGGGCGTCCTGCGTGGCGGGTGTTGCGCTCAGGGCAGGGTGCGCAGGGTCGGTTCGCGATCCCACTGGCGCGTCTTCGCCAGTTCGATGAAGCGCGCGACCTCCGCGGTATCGACCACGCCGGCATCGGGCTCGATGTTGGCCGCGGGCAGCAGGTGCTTGCGGGTGCCGCCGCAGGCCGCGATCGCCTTGAGGTGGCCGAAGGCGTCACGGAGCCAGTCCACCGCCGCGGCCTCCTGCGCCAGCTTCTCGGCCTCGGCTGGCGGCAGCGCGCAGGCGACCGCATCGAACAGCACAGAGGGCGTGCCAGCGAGCATGCCGTCGACCTTCTGAAGCTTGCCGCCCTTGAGGGTGACGTGGCGCTTGGGCGCGACGATCTTGACCATCGCGCCGGCATCCTCGGCCGCCTTGCGAATGGCGGCAACGGTCTTGCCGTCACTGCCTTCGGCCACCAGGATGCCGATCGCGCGGCCTTCCAGCGTCTTCTTCATCCGCGGGATCAGCGTGGTGGCCGGCGAGAGGTCCAGGTCCAGCGTCGGCGCGGCAGCAGGCGCCGCGGCCGGCAGTTTCGTCATGCCGAGGCCGTCGGCGACGCGCTGCGCGAGCGTCTCGTCAATGTTGCGCAGTTGCGCCACGGTGCGTTCGCGCACCGCATCGTCATCCACCTTGGCCAGCTCGAACACGAAGGCCAGCGCGATGTGGCCCTGTTCCAGCGGCGACTGGCTGCGCCAGAACATGCGTGGCTGGCTGTAATGGTCGGCGAAGGACTCGGCGCGTACGCGGCCCTTGTGCGCATCGTCCGGTGCGGCCTCGGCGAAGCTGCGGAAACCGCGCGCGGTCTCGCGGCCGTTCGGCTCGGAGCCGTCCTTGTCGAGCGAGGCGGGCTCGTAGGCAACGCGGCCCTTGGGCACCTGCATCTGCATGTGCGCATCGCGCTGGTGGTTGGCGAACGGGCACTTCGGCGCGTTGATCGGGATCTGGGTGAAGTTGGGCCCGCCCAGCCGCGACAGCTGGGTGTCGAGGTAGGAGAACAGCCGACCCTGCAGCAGCGGGTCGTTGGAGAAGTCGATGCCGGGGACCATGTTGGCGGGGCAGAACGCGACCTGGTCGTTCTCGGCGAAATGGTTGTCCGGATTGCGGTCCAGCACCATCCGGCCGATGACCTGCAGCGGCACCAGTTCCTCAGGGATCAGCTTGGTTGCATCGAGGTGGTCGAACGGGAAGGCCTCGGCCTCTTTCTCGGTGAACAGCTGTACGGCGAACTCCCATTCGGGGAACGCGCCGGCGTCGATCGCCTCGAACAGGTCGCGCCGGTGGAAGTCGTTGTCGGCGCCCTGCAGCTTGGCCGCCTCGTCCCATACGGTGGACTGGATGCCGAGCTTCGGGCGCCAGTGGAAGCGCACGAAGGTCGATTCGCCCTTGGCGTTGACCAGGCGGAAGCTGTGGATGCCGAAGCCTTCCATCATCCGCAGCGAACGCGGGATGCCGCGGTCGCTCATCGCCCAGATCACCATGTGCAGCGTTTCCGGCGAGAGCGAGACGAAGTCCCAGAAGGTGTCGTGCGCGCTGGCGGCCTGCGGGAAGCCGCGGTCGGGCTCCATCTTCACCGCGTGGATGAAGTCCGGAAACTTCATCGCGTCCTGGATGGCGAAGACCGGCAGGTTGTTGCCGACCAGATCGAAGTTGCCTTCCGGCGTGTAGAACTTCACTGCGAAGCCGCGCACGTCGCGCGGGGTGTCCACGCTGCCGGCACCGCCGGCGACGGTGGAGAAGCGCGCGAACACCGGCACGCGGCCCTTTTCGGTGAGGAACCTGGCCGTCGTGTGCTTGGTGAGCGGCCGGGTCAGCTCGAAATAGCCATGCGCCGCCGAGCCGCGCGCGTGCACGATGCGCTCCGGGATGCGCTCGTGGTCGAAGTGGGTGATCTTCTCGCGGAGGATGAAGTCCTCCAGCAGGGTGGGTCCGCGCGGATGCGCGCGCAGCGAATTCTGGTTGTCGCTGACCGGAATGCCCTGCGCGGTGGTGATTACGCCGCTCTTGGCGTCGGCCTGCTGGTGGGTTTCGCCACCCGCCGCCTTGCCGCGCTGCGCGTCTTTGGAGGGAGCAGCCTTTTTGCCGCCGGCTTTCCTGGTCGCCATGGCCTGTGTTCCTGTCGGGGGAGGGCTGCAGTCTGTGTGCCGCGGCGTGAGGGGTGCGTCACAGCAGGCCGGTTCCGAGAAACACGCGTGAACCGTTCATGGGCATCAACCGATAGTGCATATCTATCGATGTGAGCGAGACTATTTACTTCAGTCCTGAACCGATTCAGGCGAAATTTGACGGGTCCCTTCCATGGAGAGTCCCGCATGAGCGAGCAAGACGGTTACAAGAAGGCCCCGACGCCGCAGCAGGCCGCAGAACTGCAGCGCAAGCTGTCCACCACGCCGGCCGAGAAACACGGCGAGTGCCCGGTCACGCGCATGACCACCAACGCCGGCGCGCCGGTGGCCGACAACCAGAACAGCCTGACCGCCGGCCCGCGCGGCCCGTTACTGTCGCAGGACGTGTGGCTGCACGAGAAGCTGGGCAACTTCGTGCGCGAAGTCATTCCCGAGCGTCGCATGCATGCCAAGGGTTCCGGCGCATTCGGCACGTTCACCGTCACCCATGACATCACCCGCTACACCCGCGCGAAGATATTCAGCGAGGTCGGCAAGAAGACCGAGATGTTCGCCCGCTTCACCACCGTGGCCGGCGAGCGCGGCGCGGCCGACGCCGAGCGCGACATCCGCGGCTTCGCGCTGAAGTTCTACACCGAGGAAGGCAACTGGGACATGGTCGGCAACAACACGCCGGTCTTCTTCATCCGCGACCCGCGCAAGT
>JAEXBT010000146.1 GCA_023393895.1 Pseudomonadota bacterium | reverse complement strand
CTTGGACAAGCGGAACTCGCCCAGCTCGCGGTCCCACATGCTGTTGTGGGTGATGCCGTGGCGGTCGGGTCGCAGGCCGGTGACCAGCGTGTAATGGTTGGGGAAGGTCAGCGAAGGATACGAGGGGCGCATGCCCCCGCTGGCGTGCACACCCTCGCGGGCGAGCCGGCTCAGGTTCGGCATCGCGGCTGGGCTGATGTCGGTGGGGCGCAGTCCGTCGATCGAGACCAGCAGCAGCGGTTCGCGTTCAGGCGGTGGCGCGGACGGCCGGCTGGCGCAGCCGGCGAGCAGGAGGGCACCGAGCAGGGCTGCGACGCGCATGAAGGAGGCAGGCTTCATCCGGTCGATTCTAGGCCGCATTGATGACAATCGTCGGCGCAACCGCGGCTGAAGCACCCGCGCCGGTTTCCGGTCCGTGAGGGCGCAAGGGCGTACAGTGGGGAAAACCTTGCCGGAGAATCGCGATGAAATCTTGCTTCCTCGTGATCGGCCTGCTGCTGGCGGGCCTGCCCGCGGCTGGCATCGCTGCCGGCCAGTCCGCCACTCAGGCGCCTGTAGACTCGGCAACGCGCGAGGCGTCGGTTGCCGACCGCACGTCCGATGCTGCCTCGTCGCTGCGCGACCGCCACTGCCTGCGCGAAACCGGCTCGAACATCACGGCGTCGCGTAACCAGCGGCAGCGCCTGCGTCGCGGCCCTGACGCGCGCGCGGATCGCTGCGCCCCGGTCAGTGGCCGGAGCTACACGCGCGAAGACCTGCAGCGCACCGGCGCCTTCGGCCTGCACGACGCATTGCGCCGGCTGGATCCCGCTGTGTACTGAGGCGCGAGCGGCCGCGCCTTGCGATAATCGGCGGCTCACCCGCACAGCGAGCGCGCCATGGCCGATTCCGCGACCCCGTCCCGCCACGACCCTTCGCGCGTGATCCGCGCCCCGCGCGGCAACCAGCTCACCTGCCGCAGCTGGCTGACCGAGGCTCCGTTCCGGATGCTGCAGAACAACCTCGACGCCGAGGTGGCCGAGCGCCCGGAGGATCTGGTGGTCTACGGCGGCATCGGCCGTGCCGCGCGTGACTGGGCCTGCTTCGATGCCATCCTCGAAACGCTCAAGACCCTCGGTGACGAGGAGACGCTGCTGGTGCAGTCCGGCAAGCCGGTAGGCGTGTTCCCCACCCATGCCGATGCGCCGCGCGTGCTGATCTCCAACTCCAACCTCGTCCCGCACTGGGCCACGTGGGAGCACTTCAACGAGCTCGACCGCAAGGGCCTGATGATGTACGGCCAGATGACGGCGGGCTCGTGGATCTACATCGGCTCGCAGGGCATCGTGCAGGGCACCTACGAAACCTTCGTGGAGATGGGGCGCCAGCATTACGGCGGCTCGCTGGCCGGCAAGTGGATTCTCACCGCAGGCCTCGGCGGCATGGGTGGCGCGCAGCCGCTGGCGGCCTCGCTGGCAGGGGCGTGCTCGCTCAACATCGAATGCCGCCAGAGCAGCATCGATTTCCGCCTGCGCACGAAATATGTCGATGAGCAGGCCAACGATCTCGACGATGCGCTAGCACGCATCGAGAAATACACTCAAGCCGGCGAAGCCAAGTCCATCGCGCTGCTGGGCAACGCCGCCGAAATCCTGCCGGAGCTGGTGAAGCGTGGCGTGCGCCCGGATTGCGTCACTGACCAGACCTCCGCGCACGACCCGGTGCATGGCTACCTGCCGATCGGCTGGACGGTGGAGCAGTGGGAGACCGAGCAGAAGGCCAACCCGGAGCAGGTGCGCGACGCCGCCAAGCAGTCGATGCGCGTGCATGTCGAGGCGATGCTCGCCTTCCACGCGCAGGGCATCCCGACCGTCGATTACGGCAACAACATCCGCCAGATGGCCTTCGATGTCGGCTGCAGGAACGCGTTCGACTTCCCCGGCTTCGTGCCGGCCTATGTGCGCCCGCTGTTCTGCCGCGGCATAGGCCCGTTCCGCTGGGTGGCGCTGTCCGGCGACCCGGAAGACATCTACAAGACCGACGCCAAGGTCAAGGAGCTGATCCCGGATGATCCGCACCTGCACCGCTGGCTGGACATGGCGCGCGAGCGCATCAGCTTCCAGGGCTTGCCGGCGCGGATCTGCTGGGTGGGCCTGGGTCTGCGCCACAAGCTCGGCCTGGCCTTCAACGAGATGGTGCGCAACGGCGAGTTGAAGGCGCCCGTCGTCATCGGTCGCGACCATCTGGATTCCGGCAGCGTGGCATCGCCCAACCGCGAAACCGAGTCGATGCGCGATGGGAGCGATGCGGTTTCCGACTGGCCGTTGCTCAACGCGATGCTCAACGTCGCCGGCGGCGCCACTTGGGTCAGCCTGCACCACGGCGGTGGCGTCGGGATGGGCTTCTCGCAGCACAGCGGCGTGGTCATCGTCTGCGATGGCACGGAAGCGGCCGACAAGCGCATCGCGCGGGTGCTGTGGAACGACCCGGGCACCGGCGTGATGCGCCATGCCGATGCCGGCTACGACATCGCCCGCGAATGCGCGCGCGAGCAGGGACTCCGCTTGCCGATGAGCTGAGCGCTGTCTCAGGCGCCGCCGTGGCAGATGCCGAGCTGGCGTTGCAACGCCAGTGCCGCGGCAGGGTTGCGTTCCTTCGCCGCTGCGATGAAAAAGACGAACACGTCGCGGGCAGCGGGCGTGGCCGGCACCGGAGAGGCATGCGGGAGTTCGACCGGATCCTTGCCTTGGCTCCAGTCGCGCGCGATGCCGGCCCAGTACGCGATTTCCTCCCGCGCGTAGCCGTCCGCCAGCCCGCTGCGGCTGCGCATCAGTCGGGCGTAGACGAAATCGGCGGTGAGGTCGGCGGCCTGTGGCAGCTCCGGGGCGTCGGTGAAAACGATCGCCATGCCGCGTGCCCGGGCGCGCGCCACATGATCGGCATCCACGAACGTCGCATCGCGCACGTCCAGGGCGTGGCGCAGTCGGTGTCCGTCCAGCCGCGCGGGAAGCAGGTCAAGGAAGGCGGTGAAGTCTTCCCGGTCCAGGCGCTGCCCGCGGTCGATCTGCCAGACGACCGGGCCGAGCCGGTTGTCGAGCGTGATCAAGTCGCCGAGGAAATCCTCGACCTGCCCACGTGTCCCGGCCAGACGCCTCGACTGCATGATCCGCTTGGGCGCCTTGGCACTGAAAACGAAGCCCACGGGCGTTTCATCGCGCCAGCGCGCATAGGTGGACGGATTCTGTGCACGGTAATAGGTGCTGTTGATCTCGATGGCACCGACTTGGCGGCTGGCGTACTCCAGTTCCCGTCGCTGTACCCAGCCGGCGGGATAGAAGTTGTCGCGCCAGGGGGCGAACACCCAGCCACCCATGCCCGCACGTATGGTCCCGGTCTCCGCCATGGCCCAGTGTAGACGCCCGCGATGCAGCCCGATGACGTAGTCTGTACGTATCCCCCGAATCGTTTGATCCCATGCTGCGACTGCCCCGCCTCGCCCTGCTGGCGTTGCTTGTCCTTCCTTCCACCGTGTTCGGCCAGGCTCCGGCGCCGCAACCGGCCCCTGATGCCGCCGCTATCCAGGCCTTCGATGCTCGCGTCGAGGCCGTGCGCGAACGCTTCAACGTGCCGGGCATCGCCGTCGCGCTGGTGCGTGACGGTGAGGTGGTTCTGGAGCGCGGCTACGGCGTGCGCGAGGCCGGCAAGCCGGCGCCCGTCGATGCCCACACCATGTTCGCCATCGCCAGCAACACCAAGGCGTTCACCGCGACCGCCCTGCAGATGCTGGCCGAGGACGGCAAGCTGGAGATGACCGATCGCGTCATCGACCATCTGCCGTGGTTTCGCATGGCTGACCCCTACGTCACTCACGAGATGCGCATCCGCGACCTGCTGGCGCATCGCAGTGGGCTTTCGCTGGGCGCCGGCGACCTGCTGTACTGGCCGACCACCGATTACACCACCCGTGAAGTCGTCGAGCGCCTGAAGGACGTGCCGCTGACCGGGCAGTTCCGCGGGCAGTACGCCTACGACAACATCCTCTACGCCGTGGCCCAGCTGGTGGTGGAGGAAGCCGCGGGCATGACGTTCAAGGACTTCCTGCAGCAGCGCGTGTTCACGCCGCTGGGCATGGCGGAGACCCGCTACAACGCCGACGACCTCAGGCCCGGCGACAATGCGGCGACCGGCCACGCCAAGTTCGATTTCAAGACGCTGCGGCCGGTCGGCACCCTGACCTGGCGCAACGCCTCCGGTGCCGGCGGTCTATACAGCAGCGTGCACGACATGGCGAAGTGGATGCAGGTCCAGTTGGCCGGCGGCTCGATGAGCGGAGGCGGCCAGCTGTTCCCCGAGAAGCGCCAGCGCGAGATGTGGACGATGCTGACGCCGATTCCCGTCGCGAGGCCCGCCGTGCCGGAACTGGCGCGCGGGGTGCCGAACTTTCTCGGCTACGGCCAGGGCTGGATGCTCTCGGACTATCGCGGTGAGCGCCTGGTCTGGCATACCGGCGGCTGGCCCGGGATGGTTTCGCGGCTGACGCTGGTGCCCGATCGCGGCATCGGCATCATCGTGCTGACCAACCAGGAAGCGGGCGCGGCATTCAACGCGGTGACCTACAGCGCGCTCGACCTGCTGCTTGGGGAGGACGCCCACGACTGGGTGGATGCCTACGCAAAGGCAGTCGCCAAGGCCGGTGCGAATGCGGACGCCGATTGGCAGAAGCATCTCGCCGCCCGTGATGCGCGGTCCAAGCCCTCGTTGCCGCTGGCGCGCTACGCCGGCAATTACCGCGACCCGTGGTACGGGGATGTGGTGATCAGCGCTGCAGGCAATGCGCTGTCGATGCAGTTCGCCCGCACGCGCGAGCTGGCGGGCCGGATGGAGCACTGGCAGCACGACACGTTCATCGTGCGCTGGAATGACCGCTCGCTCAACGCCGATGCCTTCGTCAGCTTCGCGCTGGATCCGGACGGCAGGATTCGTGAAGTCCGCATGGAGCCGGTGTCGCCGCTGACGGATTTCAGCTTCGACTTCCAGGATCTGCGGCTGGCTCCGGTGGTGACGCCGGCGGCGCGGCCCGCTCCCTGAGGCTGGCGGCATGGATGTGCTGGAACAGGAAATCGATGTTGCCGACCTGCAGGTCGGCATGTTCGTCAGTCGCCTCGATCGTGACTGGACCGCCACGCCATTCCCGCTGCAGGGCTTGATGGTCCGCTCGACCGACGATATCGCCGACGTGCGTCGCCATGCCCGGCGGGTGTGGATCGATCTGGAGAAGAGCACCCGCGCCTCGGCCTTCTCGCTACGGGCGATGGCACCCGTTGACGCGGCTGTCGCACCGGCGTCGGGCGGCGATGAGCTGTCTGCCGCCGACGCGAGCTTCGAGGAGGAAGTCAGGACCAGCGCCGGCCTGCACGACCAGCTGTCGGGGCGGGTGGCGGGCCTGCTCGAAAAGATCCAGAAAGGCGCACCGGTCAGCCAGGAAGAAGTCGACCAAGTCGTCGAGCCGGTGGTGCGTAGCCTGATCCGCAACCCGGATGCCTATTTCTGGCTGGAGTCGCTGCGCAGCCGTCACCATTACACCTACACCCATGCGGTGAACTGTTGTGCCCTGGCCGCCGCGTTCGGTCGGCATCTGGGTTTCGACGATGCCAAGGTGAAATCGATCGCCACCGGCGCGCTGCTGCTCGATATCGGCATGGGCGCCGTTCCACCGGACCTGATCAACCACCGTGGTCCACTGGATGAGGTCGGCCGTGCCTTCGTCGAGCGGCACGTCTTCGAAGGCGCCGAACGGCTACGGCAGGCGGGGGTCACGGACGCTGATGTGCTGGACATGGTGCTCAACCATCACGAGCATCACGACGGCAGCGGTTACCCGCTGCGCAAGCGTGAAGACGAAATCCCCCTCGCCGGGCGCATCGCCGGGCTGGTCGATGCCTTCGATGCGATGACCAGCGAGCGTCCGTACCGCAGGGCGTTCAGTCGCGCCGAGGCGTTGCAGCAACTGGTGAAGCGGCGCGACGAATGGTGTGACGCCGATCTGGTCGAGCAGTTCGTGCGCTGCCTGGGCGTTTACCCTGTGGGCACGTTGGTGGAACTCAATACCGGTGAAGTGGGGATGGTGATGTCGCAGAACCCGGATCAGCGGCTGCGGCCCCGGGTGATGATGCTTACCAACCCGGCGAAGCGGTTGCGTGCGCACTTCATCCCGGTGGATCTCTCGGATGTCGATCGCACGCCTTCGCTGCGCGAAGTGCACATCGCCCGCAGCCTGCCACCGGGAAGCCACGGGCTCGACCCCGCGGCGCTCGGTCTGTAGGGCATTGGGTCAGCGGATCGGCTCGTCCAGCATCAGCTGCCTGACGAAGCGCACAGGCGGCGCGCCGTAGGACAGCACCTGGTCGTGATAGGCCTTGAGCTTGAACTGGCTGCCCAGCCGCGCCTCCACTGCCTGACGGGTGTCGAAGTGTTCCTGCACGCCGACGAAGTAGGTCGGCAGCTGTGCCGAGGTCAGCTGCGCGCGCACCCATTTGCCGGCGGCTTCGCGCTCCTGCTGGAAGGTCTGGCGGGTCATGAAGTCCATCGCCTGCGCGCGGCTCCAGCCATCGACGTGCACGCCCTGGTCGAGGATCGCGTTGCCGATCGTGCGCAGGTAGAACTTCAGCTGCACCAGCCGGAACAGCGGGTCATGGTCGAGGTAACCGGCATCGGCCAGCATGTCCTCGGTGTAGACCGCCCAGCCCTCGGCGAACAGGCCTGAACGCAGCACCGCGCGCAGCGTGGAGGGATGATTCACCGAATGCACGCCCTCGAGGTAATGTCCGGGCATCGCCTCGTGGATCGACAGCAGGTGGATCATGCGGTCGTTGTACTCGCGCAGGAATGACTCGGTCTGTTGGGCGGTCCAGTCGTCGGGGATCGGCGAGATCGCGTAATAGGTGTCGAGCCCCTTGTCGAGCGGACCCGGTGAGTCGCAATAGGCGACCGCCACGCCGCGCTGGAACTCCGGCATCAGGATCACCTTCACCGGATCGTCGGGCACGGTGACGAGGTCGTGCTTGCGCACGAAGTCGGTGGCGATGGCGAGTGTCTGCTTGGCGAACGGCACCACCTGGTCGCGTGCGGGACGCTCGGCGTAGGCGAGCTCGAGCGCGGCCTCGATCGCCTTCTGCCGCTGCGCGTCGCTCGGCTGCGCCGGCAGGGCGGGGGCACCCTTGCGCCCCTTCAGCACCTGGCGGGCGATCTCGTACATCTCGCCTCGGGCACGCTTGAGTTCGGCCTCGGCGCGCTGCTTGATCTCGGCGCGTGAGAGTGCGGAATTGAGCGAGAATTTCAGCTTGGCATCGTAGCGCTCGGCACCCAGCCGGTAATCGCCGCGCGCGCCGGGCACCAGCACGCCATCCAGCCAGGTCTGGTTCTCGGCGACGGCCGCGCGCAGCCCCGCGATCGCGGCATCCAGACGCCGCCGGTCCTCGCCACGCAGCTGGCCGGCGTTGGGCGCGATGAACTGCTCTACAAGTGCGAGCACGCCTGCGTTCTGCTTCGCCACCGTTTCGGCATGGATCTTCGGCACGCGCGCGGGATCGAGGTTGGCGCGCATCTGCGCGTACAGCGCGGGCAGCTTTTCCATGCGCGAGGTCGCCGAGCGCAGGCGCTCGGGCATCGGCGCGAATTCACGCGCCATCAGGCTGTAGATCGCGCTGCCGGCCAGCCCGCTGTAGAGCTGCGGATCCCAGGCCCAGGACTGTAGGACTTCACTGCCCCAGATGTCCGACTGCAACTGGTTGCGCAGGATCAACGCATCGACCTGGTTCTCGCGATTGAGGCGCGCGGCATCGATGGCATCCAGCCGGGCCAGCATCTCGCGCGAGAACGCAAGGCTGCGGGCACGGCCTTCGGCGGAGAGGTCGTCGATCTCTCCGTCGTGGCGATGCTCGCCGATCGAGGTGGCGGAGATCGGCGAGAGCGCGAACATGCCATCAAGCCAGTCCCTGGACAGGGTGGCGAAAGCGGCATCCGGCTGCGCCTGCACGGCGGGAATGGTGGCAGCCGGCGGCGCCACGGGCGGCGTGGTGCAACCCGCGAGTGCGAGGGACAGGGCGAGGGCGAGAAGTGCGGTGCGCATGGCGGTTCCGGCAGGATGAAGTGGCTAGGGTTAAGGG
>JAEXBT010000119.1 GCA_023393895.1 Pseudomonadota bacterium | reverse complement strand
GAGCTTTGGCGAGTTAACTCGGATTCGTACCCCCATTGGTACCCCGATACGCCCAAGGGATAAGGTTCGATGTCGTCCCACGACCAGCGCCGGAGTAGAGCCCCGCAACCGATAAGTGAAAAAAAGCACTCGCCAATTGAAGTCATCTGGGAGCCTGACGGCAGGCTGGGGTAGAGGCAATGCAGGGGTGAGATTGGCGTCTGCAGTCCCGTCACTTCAGCCAAGGGCGAGTGTACGATGCGCCCGTGATTCACGCCGATGGGGCGGCCCATGTGCGGCCGGTGCACCTAAGCAATGTCCTGGTGCAAGATCCACGACACCCTTGCGCTGGTCTGAGTTAGCGGGAGGACGTCATACTTCGCCTGCCAGCCAGGCGAGTTGCTGACTTATGTTGATGAAGATGCCGGGCTGGCCTGATCGGTCCGGAATCAGTACCTGAGAACGCGATCTGGGAAGATCGCCGTGATCAGCAGGGGATGAAATGACCAACGACGAATTCAAGCGCACCCTCTGGGAAGCGGCCGACAAACTGCGCGGCTCCGTCTCGGCGGCGACCTACAAGTACCCGGTCCTCGGCCTGGTGTTCCTGAAGTACGTCTCGGACATGTTCGATGCCCAGGGGCGGGTGATCGGGAAGCGGCTGGCCGACCCCAAGGGCGAGTACTACATCCCCGATGCGGACAGCCGTGCGGAGATCGCCGCCCAGTTCACCCAGGACAAGACCTTCTACGACGCCGACAATGTGTTCTGGGTGCCGCCGAAGGCGCACTTCAACACGCTGCTGGCCCAGGCCGCCGCGCCGGACCTGGCCCAGCGCCTGGACAAGGCCCTGGGCGAGATCGAAGCCGAGAACCCCAGCCTGAAGGGCGTGCTGTACCGCGAGTTCTCCCGCCTGGAGCTGGAGCCCGGCAAGCTTGGCGAGCTGATGCAGCTGCTGGCCAGGCTCAGCTTCGATCCGGACCGGCACGGCAGCCGCGACGTGTTCGGCGAGGTGTACGAGTACTTCCTCGGCCAGTTCGCGCTCAAGGAAGGCGCGCGCGCCGGCGAGTTCTACACGCCCAAGAGCGTGGTCAACCTGCTGGTGGAGATCCTCGCCCCGTTCAAGGGCACCATCTACGACCCGGCCTGCGGCTCGGGCGGCATGTTCGTGCAGTCGGCGAAGTTCAAGGACGCCCACGCCGCCAAGCTGAAGAAGAAGGGCGACCTGGCCATCCATGGCCAGGAAATGATGGCCGCCACCCGGCGCCTGGCGCTGATGAACCTGGCCGTGCACGGCCTGCACGGTGACCTGGGCACCACCTACGGCGACACCTTCAGCAACGACCAGCACAAGACCCTGCGCGCCGACTACGTGCTGGCCAACCCGCCATTCAACATCTCCGACTGGGGCGGCGACAAGCTCGCCGACGACCCGCGCTGGGTGTACGGCATCCCGCCGAAGGGCAACGCCAACTTCGCCTGGCTGCAGCACATGCTTGCGCGGCTGTCATCGCGCGGCCGCGCCGGCATCGTGCTGGCCAACGGCTCCATGAGCTCGCAGCAGAGCGGCGAGGGCGAGATCCGGCGCGGCATGGTCCAGGACGACGTGGTCGAGTGCATGGTGGCCCTGCCGGGCCAGCTGTTCTCCAACACCCAGATCCCCGCCTGCCTGTGGTTCCTCAGCCGGGACAAGAAGCCCGGACAGAACGGCAGCGTGGACCGCAGCGGGCAGATTCTTCTCATCGACGCCCGCAAGGCGGCCAGCGGCCGCATCAGCCGCACACAGATCGAATTCACCGACGAGGACTTGCAGCGGATTGCGCAGGCGTATCACCGGTGGCGCGGCACTGAGTTCAGCGACGGCGAGGAATACGAAGACGAGCCGGGCTTCTGCTACAGCGCCACGCTGGAGGACGTGGAGAAGCATGGTTTTGTGCTTACCCCGGGCCGCTACGTGGGAGCGGTGGCAGAAGAGGAGGATGACGAGGCGTTCGCGGAGAAGATGGAACGGTTGACTGCGGAGCTGGCCGAGCAGATGGCGAAAGGGGCCGAGCTGGATGCGGTGATTCGCGAGAGACTGGGAGCGTTGGGTTATGTCGTCTGAAGTCAGGCCACTCGAGTCGCTTTGTTCGCTGGTGGTTGACTGCCCTCACAGCACTCCTGCATGGACTGAATCCGGTCATATCGTCCTGCGCAACCAGAATATTCGAAATGGCCGTCTTGATCTGTCTGCGCCGTCGTTTACCGATTCAGAACACTTCGCTCAACGCAATCGACGCGCGACTCCGACTTCCGGCGACATCGTGATTACACGTGAGGCGCCAATGGGGGAGGTCTGCATGATTCCGGAAGGGCTGGAGTGTTGTCTTGGCCAAAGACAGGTCTTGCTCAGACCCAATCCCCGGCTCGTGAACCCAAAGTTTCTTCTGTTTGCCCTGCAGTCGCCCGGTGTTCAGCACCAGATTGCCTGGAACGAAGGCACCGGCTCCACTGTAAGCAACCTCCGTATTCCAGTTCTCAAGTCGTTGAGAATTCCCACGCCGGAGCGAGCCCTTCAGGATGATGTCGCGGGAACGCTTGGAGCGATTGACGGTCGCATCGATAACCTGCACCAAACCAACGCCACCCTCGAAGCCATCGCCCAAGCCCTGTTCAAGTCCTGGTTCGTGGACTTCGACCCCGTACGCGCCAAAGCCGAAGGCCGCGAGCCCGAAAGCATGGACCCCATCACCGCCGCACTGTTCCCCAGCGAGTTCTTGGATTCTGAGCTGGGTCGAATTCCGAGGAGCTGGGCAGTCGGAAGTATTTATGACGTTGCAGATGTGCGCTACGGAGCGCCGTTCAAGTCCGCTCTTTTCAATGCTGACCGTGTAGGGCGGCCGTTGGTGAGAATTAGGGACTTGCGCAACGAAGAGCCCGGCGTCTGGACACCGGAAGAGCATCCCAAGGGATACTTGATCCAACCGGGTGATGTGATCGTCGGGATGGACGGCGAGTTCCGTGCCTACCTTTGGGGCGGAGACGAAGCCTGGTTGAATCAGCGGGTATGCGCGTTTCATCCGCGCGAGCCGCATGGATCGGTCTTCGTGAGGAACCTGATCTCACCGCTTCTCGCCCGAGTGGAATCTACCGTAACCGCGACAACGGTCATCCATCTCGGAAAGAAGCACATCGACGAGTTTCGTGTGTTGGTTCCTCCTCCGGAGATTGCGCGCATGTTCTGTGTGATGGCGCAGCCGCTGTATGAGCGAGTCGTCGTTGCAAAGCAGCAGGCTCGCACCTTGGCCAATCTTCGTGACACCCTCTTGCCCCGCCTGATCTCCGGCAAGCTCCGCCTGCCCGAAGCCGAGCGCGAAATCGAGGCCGCCACCGCATGAGCCACGCCTGTCCGATCTGCGCTGCGGCGCTCGAGTCGCAATCCCGCTACCCGCGCTATGTCTGCAGCGACTGCGCCGACCGAGCCTGTTCCGGCGACGGGCGCCCGCTCGCCTTCTCCAACGTCGGCTTCGACGGCGGGTACGCGGCCCACTACGCAGATACCGGCGAACCGTATGACAGTCACAACTGCTGGATTGATGGTGTCGCCTGCCGCGCCGACGAAGCCCGCTTCGGTGGCATCGTGATTGAAGTCAATCGCTAGTTACGCATTACAGGGGGAGCCGGAATGGCGTTTTCAGAGGACCAGTCCGCGTGGGACGCGTTCCTTGCCGAGTGGCCGCTGGAGCGGCTGCGCACCATGGCGCTGGACGAGTACACCAGGGCAGGCGACAAGCATTGCTTCACGAACTGGCTGGAGTCAGGTCTCGACCAGTACGGCAGCATCTGGGGCGGGTCGGCCTTCAAGTTCGGCATCTATTCGCGCAATGACACCGCGCCGAAGGCCGGCGACAGCTCGCGGGTCTACGATGACGAGTACGGCTGGTACCGCCAGTTCGGGGATACGGCCGAGGATGCGTTCAAGGCCGTGCGCGAGGAGGTGGTGCGGATCGCGGAGGCGGCGCGCCGCGGTGCATTCGCAGTGGTGGACCAGAGCCGGCTGGGGCCTTCGTACAGCTGGAAGGTCGCCTTCCACTACCAGGACCGCAGCGCGGAATACCCCATTCCCTGCGTCTTCCAACGCAAGCCGCTGCTCCACTTCTGCGGCCATGCCCTCAACGACCACGCCATTCCGCTCAGTGATCTGTACCAGCAGGCGTCGCGCAAGCGCGAGGCCGGGGAATCGGTAATCGGCTTCAGCCGGCGGCTGTGGCGCGACTGGGTGACGTCGACGCCGCTGCGCATCACTCTGACGGAGGGCGCGGTGCGCAACGGCTACCTGCCCATCAACCTGATCAGCGCGCCTTTCCCGGAAAGCGTGCAGGGCGGCGAAACCGATGCCGACGCCGGGGAACCCCTGCGCTTCCGGACCGACACCGGCCTGGAGTTCGAAAGCGACGTGCGGGCTCCCAACGGCTACAGCGGCCGGCTGCGCACACGGCTGGGGAGCTACTTCAAGGAGCGCAACGCAAAGCCCGGCGACGTCATCGAAATCCGCTCCGATGATGACGAGGGATTCACCATCACCCATCTCCCGAAAGGTGGGGCGCGGGCGGCGGCCTCTGCCGTTGCCGCGACCGCGCCTCCCGCTGTCCGGGAAGAGCGATCGGATTACCGACCCATGCCTGTCAACAAGATCCTCTGCGGTCCCCCCGGCACCGGGAAGACCTACCACACTGTCAACGAGGCGCTGGAAATCCTCGACCCGGAGTTCAAGGAAGAACACCTGCACGACCGGGTGGCGCTGAAGGCGCGTTATGACGAGCTGGCTGCCGAGCAGCGCATCCGATTCGTCACTTTCCACCAGAGCTTCAGCTACGAGGACTTCGTGGAGGGCATCCGCGCCAGTTCCGACCAGGCGACGGGGGAGCTGCGTTACGAGGTTGAAGACGGCGTGTTCAAGCAGATCTGCGAGGCGGCGCGAAGTCGCATCGTCGCTTCCGAAGTGGGGCCGGGTATCGACATTTCCGGGCGGCGCATCTGGAAGATCTCGCTGGGTGACGCCAATACCGAGCAGCACATCTACGACGAGTGCATGGAGAAGGGCATCGCACTGATGGGATTCGGCTCCGGGGCAGACCTGACCGGCGTGTCCTCGCGGCAGGAGATCGTCGAGCGGGTGAAGGCCATCGAGCCGGAAACCAAATCCACGGACTACACGATCACAGCGCTCGACCAGTTTGTCCGGCGGATGAGGGAAGGTGACCTGGTCGTGGTGACCCATGGCAACCTCAAATTCCGGGCCATTGGCGAGGTGACCGGTCCATACCGCTACATGGGACAGGACGAGCAGGAACATTACGTGCAGGCACGGCCGATCCGCTGGTTGCGCCAGTACGATCCGCCGCGGCCCTACGGTGACCTGATGGAGAACCGTTTCAGCCAGATGACCATGTATGAGCTCAGGCCCGGCTCGATCAATCTGGATCGCCTGGCATCGCTCCTGGCGACAGAAGCGCAGAATGAAGTCACGAGTCGGGAGCCCGACGCCCGGGTGCTGATCATCGACGAGATCAACCGCGGCAACATCTCCCGCATCTTCGGCGAGCTGATCACCCTCATTGAACCCTCCAAGCGGGCGGGCGCCCCGGAGGCGCTGGAAGTCACCCTGCCGTACTCCAAAGAGCGATTCAGCGTGCCCGCCAATGTGCACCTGATCGGCACCATGAACACCGCCGACAGGTCTCTGGCCGGATTGGACGTGGCGCTGCGTCGCCGCTTCGAGTTCGTGGAAATGCTCCCGGACTCCAGCGCGCTGCAGGACGCCAGAGTGGAAGGCATTGCCCTGGACGCGCTGCTTGACTCGATGAACCGCCGCATTGAAGTGCTGCTCGGACGCGACTATATGCTCGGCCATGCGTACTTCATGCCCGTGGTGTCCTCGCCGACGCTCGAGGGGCTGGCCGGCGTGTTCCGCAAGCAGGTACTGCCGCTGCTGCAGGAATATTTCTTTGAGGACTGGCAGAAGATCGCCTGGGTGCTGAACGATCACCGCAAGCCGGAGGAGCTGAGGTTCGTCCAGCAGCTCAGCGCCGGGATCGGCGAGCTGCTTGGGGACGTTGAAATCCCGGGCGAGGGCCGGCTGTGGAGCATCAATGACGATGCCTTTGAGCGCGCCGACGCGTATCGGGCCATCATCAAGGCATCTCAAGGCGCGGCGTGAACCTGGTTACCGTCCGTGAGCACGCACGGCTGACCGTCGGCCCGGTGTCCGCCGGGAGCCTGGACGAGGCGAGCGTCCCGGCCTCGGCCTTCGACTGGCTATGCGAGGAAGCGCAGCGGTTCCGTCGCGGTGTCGCGCCGTTGGTGCAGATCGAAGGCCGGCGCTGGCTGCGGTTGGACAACTACGTGGGCGTGCTCGAATCCCCTTGCGGCACCCGCATCGAGATCCTTCCCAAGCATGTGCGTGGCGACACCGACGTCGCCACGGCGCGCCGCGTGCTCGTGCGGATGCTGTGCCACGGCCTGCGCCTCCCCGTGCGCGATACCGGGCCCACCGCGCTGCAGACCTTCGATGCCCCGGTCAGCGAATGGATCATCCAGCAATTCCTGCAGGAGTTGGACTTCCTGGTGCGGCGCGGCCTGCGCTTCGACTACCACCCGGTTGAGGAGGAGCTGCGGTTCCTGCGCGGACGCCTGCAGATTGCCCGACAACTGCGTCAGCCGGCCGGGCGCCAGCACCTGTTCCAGGTGGAGCACCAGGTGTTCGACACCAACCGGCCGGAAAATCGGCTGATCGCCACGGCCCTGGACAAGGTGGCGCGCATGACTCGCGAGCCCGGCAACTGGCGGCTGGCGCACGAGCTGGAACACCAGCTGGTCGAAGTGCGCCGCAGCAGCGACGTGGCCAGCGACCTCCGGCGCTGGAGCAGCGACCGGCTGATGAGTCACTACGGGCAGATCCGCACCTGGTGCGAGTTGATCCTCGGCGACCGCAACCCGCTGTCAGTGGTAGGCGAGTGGACCGGACGCAGCCTGCTGTTCCCGATGGAAAAGGTGTTCGAAAGTTACGTCGAGGCGTGTTTGAGACGGCACCTGCCTCCCGGCGCGACACTAAAAACGCAGGCAGCAAGCGAATGGCTGTGTCGGACGCCAACACGGCGGATGTTCCAGCTGAGGCCGGATTTCATCATCGAGCAGGAAGGCCAGCGATTTGTGGTCGATGCCAAGTGGAAGTTGATTGATGGTGTCGACTTCGCGAACAACCACGGATTGGTTCAAGCCGACTTCTACCAGCTGTTTGCCTACGGCCAGCGGTACCTCCAAGGGCGTGGGCAGATGGCGCTCGTCTACCCGCAGACGCCGCAGTTCAGCGCTCCGCTGGATCGGCTTTCTTTTGAGGAAGGTCTCGTGCTAGATGTGCTGCCGTTGGACCTGGTCTCCGGGAGCTTGGACCGGTGGTGTATCGCAGGGTGCCTAAGTGCTTCTCTCGGCCAATAGGCAATCTGCGCGCTCGCCAGAGCCCTATGGCTGCTTCCGACCCAAAGCGGACATCGCTGGCTCCAAGTCTCCGTCGCGGTCGACTGATTCTCGTGATCAACGCTTCGACCGCATACCTAGAAGCGGTACAGGAGCCGACCCTGGAGCAGCTGGCCGGCGAGCCCCCCCTCAGTGACTGCCGACGAACTCCTATTGCGGAAGGCACCGAGATCGGTGTCCGGAGACCATCGCTGGGCACAGTCGATTCAGCCAGCGGCGTCTGCTGCTGGTTCACAGCGGAACCAGCGCATAGCCTTGCTGCTGCAGCGTGATGATGCTGGTCAACGCCGAAAGCGATATTGCGATGCTGGGTGCCAGCGAGTTGCTGTCCAGCTGCCGGGAGTGCAAGGCCTGGCCGCACACGAACATTTGCACTCCCGCCGCCGACAGTTGCGCGATCAGCCCGAGGTTCGGGTTAGCGACCCCATGGCGGACGCGGTACGCGGGATCAGCCAGCGCTGAATCCGTTGCTCCTTCGCTGAGCAGCACGACGAAGTCCAACTGCTTCTTCGTCACTCCGCTTGCCTTGAGCAGGTTGACGGCGCGCGCGACCCGCTCCAAGCCCGGATCCGTCGCAGCGGGTGAAGCCGGCGCCACGGTCAGGCTGAATACCGCCCGCTGGCGCATTTTTGGGTCGGGTTGGTGGGCGGCGTCCGGCAGGACGATCGCTTTGCCATGCATGGCGGTAGTGTGGGCGGGAGACGTCGCCGGCGTCGCCGCCTGCGCGAAGTAGGTCATGCCCGCCAGCACCAGGCCCAATAGCAAGGATGTGCCCCGCATCAGCGCGGTCCGAGCACGGTGGCCAGGTCATCTGGTGCCGGCATGCCGGCTCGGCGCTGGACCGTGCCGTTGTCGTCGCGGAACAGGATGCCCGGCGTGCCTTGGAACCCTAGTTGGACCATCAGTCTTTGGTTCGCATCGAGGGTGGCGCGCACATTGGCGGGCACGGAGGCCGCCGGCTTGATGCCGCCTGAGCTGTAGCTGGTTTCATTGCGACGGAGCGCCTCCGACGGCGAGCTGGCGGTCATGATCGTGGCAACCTTGTTGGCGCTGTCCGGACGGATCACACCGACCATGATGTGCCGCAGTTGCACCTTGCCCGAATCCACCCACGGCCGCGCTGCATTCCAGAACTTGTTGCAGAACGGGCAGTTCGGGTCGCTGAACGTGTAGATCACGCGGGGCGCATCGGCCTTTCCGTCGGCGATCCATTCGCTCGCCTCCAGCAGTGCCCAGGTGCGGGCCGACATCGGACCGGCGACAAGTCGCTGCAGCGCCTCGGCGCCGATGTCCTCGCCCTTTGCATTGATCAGCGTCCCAACGACGGCATGTTCGCCGTCGTTGGTCGCGTATACCGCCACGGGCTGCTGGCCTGCGACGCCTGCAAAGCCGCGAAGACCCGATGGGGCGTCGAACTCGCCGAGCACTTCGAAACCCTGGGCTTCAATGGCTTCGATCACGGCGGGCCTTTCAGTCTCCGGGTTGCTGGTGGCGTTCGTTGGGACAGCCGGTGCGGTGGAAACCGACTTTTCCTCGGCGGCCTGACTGCAACCGGTGGCGAGCAGCAGGGCGGACGAAAGCAGTATTGCAGTGGGGTTCACTCGTGCCATCACGGCACCTCCTTGGTTGGAAGGGTTGGGGGACTCGATGAGGGCGCAGCACCGAAGCGCCGCAGCTTTACGGCAAGGCTCGCATTCGAGAGTTCGCCCATGTGGGTGTCCACAAGCCGGCCGTCGGCATCGAAGAACAGCGTCGTTGGCAGGCCGCGCGAGCCGGACTCCTGCATTACGGACGAGAATGGATCGAGCAGCACATTGCTCAGTTGCAGGTGACTCTCGCGCAGGTAGTCACGGATCTCCGATTCGGATTCCCCCTGATTGACGAAGACGAACGTCACGTCGCCGCGTTCTTCCTGCGCCTTGGCCAGGACCGGCATTTCGCGGCGACACGGCGGGCACCACGTCGCCCACAGGTTCACGACCATCGGCTCGCCGGTCATCGCCGAAAGCTTCGTGCTGCCGCCGTCGAGCGTGCTCAGTTCGGTCGCCGGCAGTTTCACCACCGACTGCTGCATCAACAGCAGCGCGCCACCGAGAACGGCCCAGGAAGCCAGCCCTGCGATCGCACCGAACAGCAGCGGACGTCGCAGCGCGGGAGCGTTTCGCGCTCGCCATGCGCCGAATGCGAGGCCCGCGAGCACGCCCGCCCAGATCGAGAAGCCGCCGTCGCCGATGCGGACAATTGACCACGGATCCGCGAGGTACTGCGGCCACCATGCGAGCACGAAGGCTAGCCGCGCCGCGAGCACGCCGACCATCAGCATGTCGAGGAACGTCGAAGGCGGCTTGATCGCGGGTTGCCCGGGCAAGGGCACAACGAACTGCCGGGCGACCAGTGCGGCAATCGCGAGTGCGACCAGCAGCACCACCAGGGACATGGGAAACGGGCCAAGACTGACCATCATTGCGCTCCTTGCTGGACGCGCTGCAGGCGGGCCAGGAATGCTTCGGGGGTGATCTCGCCCACCGTGCGCTCGGCGCGGTGTTCTTGGCCGTCGGGTCCGATGAGCAGCAACGTCGGCGGACCGGCCACCTGCCATGCCTTCATCAATGCCCGATCGGCCACATCGTTGGCGGTGACGTCGGGCCTCACGACCTGCATGCCGGCGAGCATCGATGCCACCTGCGGATCACCGAACACTTCCCGTTCGATGACATGGCAGGAAACGCACCAGTCGGCGTAGAAATCGACCAGCGTCCATTGGCCTCGCGCACCGGCTTCGGCGATGCGACGTGACAGGTCGTCGGCCGTCTTGGCTTGGACGAAGGCGACCGTCGGCGCGGCTGTCTGCGCACTCGCATCGCCGGCACCGAGTCGTTCCAGGGGGCGCCACGGATCGCCGGAGCCGCTGGCACCGCCAATCATGAGTGCCAGTGCCCAGACCGCCGACGCGGCTGCAAAATAGCGCGGCAGCCACAGGCGCAGCGGGCCGCTTGCAGGCGGTGCGACCAGGGCCAGGAAACCCGCCGCCACGCCGAGCAGCCAGGCGCCCCATAGCACCAGCGCCGTCGCCGGTGCCAGCACCCGCGCCAGCATCGATATCGCCAACGCCAGCAGGACGTAGCCGAAGACCGCCTTGACGCGATCCATCCACGCGCCGGGGCGCGGCAGGATGCGTGCGCCGAACACCGCAATCGCGAGCAGGGGCAATCCCATGCCCAGCCCAAGCGCGAACAGCGCCAGGCCGCCGGTCAGCGCGCTGCCGGACTGGCTGATGTAGAGCAGCGCGCCGGCAAGTGGCGCAGTCATGCACGGTCCCACCAGCAGCGCGGACAGGAACCCGAGCGCGGCGGCGCCAGCGAGCGTGCCGCCGCGCTGCTGGCGACCGGCGCGATCCAGGCGGTTGCCGAGCCACGCCGGCAACTGCAGCTCGAACGCACCGAACATCGACAGCGCAAGCACCACGAACACCGCCGCGAAGGCGCCCAACAGCCACGGGTTCTGCAAGGCCGCCTGCAGGTTGGCACCGGCGATCCCGGCGGCCACGCCGAGCGCGGCGTAGGTCAACGCCATCGGCAGAACGTAGGCCACCGACAAGGCGAGCGCACGCCGCGTGGTCGGCTGTCCGCCAACGATCAGGCTGGAAACGATCGGGATCATCGGCAGCGTGCACGGCGTGAACGCGAGCAGCAGCCCCATGCCGAAGAACACCGCGACCGACGCGAACAGGCTGGCATCGGCGAGGCGGCTGGCGAAGCGCTGGTCCTCGCCGGCAACGGAAGGCGCCGGGGCGGCCTCCCTGATCGAGCCCGTGACGGATGATGCGCCGACGCCTGCCGAGTTTTGTGCGACGGAGGCCGCAGAGGGGGCGGTGGGCGGCTGCGGGGCGCTGTCGCTTGTCGCCTTTTCCGAGGGCGGCGTCGTCGCTGCGGTGTCCACAGCGGCATTGGTTGCCGGTGGCGTCTCGACCGATGGCAGATCGACCGGCATGGTCTGCGGCGGATAGCAGATGCCGGCATCTGCGCAGCCCTGCCAATGCAGCGTCGCCGAGCGTGCGTCGCCACCATTGACTATGATTTCGACAGTGTCGTAATAGACCTCGGTGCGGCCGAAGAACTCGTCGGTTTTCGCCCTGCCGTTCGACAACTGCAGCGGCAACGCCTTGCCGCCGTCGAGAACAACGCTCAGGCGGTGTCGATAGAGGTAGTAGCCCGGCGCGATAGTGCCGCTCAGCCGGGTCGCGCCATCCTTCACGGCCGTTGCCTCGACCCTGAACACCTCGCTGACCTCGAGGAACTCGGGCTGCTGCTGCCCGCTCGGTGGTGCGAGCCAGCCTTGCGCCATCGCGGGCACGGGAACCGCCAACATCGGCAACATCAACAGGCTTAGCAACAACCGGCGCAGCAACAGCATCATTCAGTACTCCGGAGATCCAGCCGGCCACGATGAAGGCGCGCGATTAAGTCACGATTAAAGGCCCCCCAGGCTGGAGCCATGACCCGGCGGTGGCGACGCCGGGTACCCTGCGCTAGGGTGCAGCGCGCATCTGGTTTCCGGAGTTGGCATCAATGAGGATCCTGGTCGTTGAGGACGACGAATTGATCGCCCGGGGCATAGTCTCCGGTCTTCGGGCTTTTGGAATGACAGCCGATCGCGTGGAGAGCGTCGCGCACGCCGAACTCGCGCGACAGACGACCCATTGCGACGCGATGGTGCTGGACCTTGGGCTGCCCGACGAGGACGGTATGCAGCTGCTGGTGCGCATGCGCCAGAGCGGTGATGAATTGCCGGTACTGCTGCTGACCGCGCGCGATGCGGTGGAGGATCGCATCGCCGGCCTGCAAGGCGGCGCCGACGACTATCTGGTCAAACCGTTCGATCTCGGCGAGCTCGTGGCACGGCTGCACGCCTTGTCGAGGCGTGCCGCTGGCCGCAGCGTGAACCTAATCGAAGCAGGTTCACTGGCGCTGGATCCCGCCAGTGGGCAGGCTTGGCTCGACGGCATACCCGTCGACCTGTCGCGTCGCGAGACCGCACTGCTCGCCAGCCTGATGCAGGCAGGCGGGCGCTGCCTGTCCGGCGAACAGCTCAAGGACAGCCTGTACGGTTTCGAACAGGAGGTCGGCAGCAACGCAATCAACGTGCACATCCATCACCTGCGCCGGAAACTCGGTGCCGATGTCATTCAAACCGTGCGCGGACTCGGATATCGGTTCGGCAGGGCCGAGCCATGAGCCTGCGATTCCGCCTGGTGCTGACAATCGGCATCGCCTTGGCGGTGCTGTGGAGCGTGGCGGCGGCGTGGATGCTGCGTGACCTCGATCGCAACCTGCAGCATACCCTCGACGACCGGCTGGCGATGTCGGCACGCATGGTGTCCGGACTGCTGGCGCAGGGCGCGTTGGTGGGCGCCTCGCCGGTAGCGGCGGCTGATGCGGTGACCGTTGCCGGCAGTCGCGGGATGGCGTGCCAGATACGCTCGCTGCGTGGGGAGGTGATCGCCACCACCCAGGGCGCATCCAGCGCACTGATGGCGACCGACGCGCCGGGCTATCGCACGCGTGAGATCGAGGGTACGGCGTGGCGTACCTACACGCTGGAGGCGAACGGTTACAGCATTACCACTGCCGACAGTCTCGGTGAGCGTGCCGAACTGAGCCGCCAGATCGCGCTGGCGGCCGGGCTGCCGTTCCTGATTGCCGCGGTGGGTGGCTTGCTTGCGTTGTGGCTGGGCGCGGGCCGTGCGCTCGCGCCGCTCGATCGGCTGCGTCGCACGCTTGCGCAACGCCAGCCCGATGCCGACGAGCCCCTCGACGCGCAACCAATGCCGGGCGAACTCCGGCCATTGGTCGAATCCCTCAACCACCTGCTGCAGCGCGTTTCCGACGCGGTGTCACGAGAGCGCAGCTTCACCAACCATGCTGCGCACGAACTGCGCACACCCTTGACTGCGATCGACACTCACCTGCAGGTTGCGCGGCTGACTGGTGGCGAGGACTCACGACGTGCGCTGGCCGATGCCGGTGAAGGCGTGCAGCGTATGCGTGCGACGCTGGACCAGTTGCTGATGCTGGCGCGGGTCGAAGGACGGCTGCCGTTCGACGACGGACAGTGGATCACCGCCGCGCAGGTGGTGGAGCAGGCGGTGGCGGCCAGCAGTCCGGCGGCCAATGGCCGGGTCGTTGTCGTGGCTGGAAGCGGTAGTCAGGCGGTGCCGGCGGTGCCCCCCGCGCTGTCCGTGGCGGCGTTGCGCAACCTCGTCGACAACGCGTTGCGCTATTCGCCTCCGGGAAGTGCCGTAGACCTTGTTGTTGATGCCGATGCCACCACGGTACGGTTCCGTCTGACCGATCGTGGCGCTGGTCTCGAACCTGACGAGTACCGGCAGGCGACGCAACGGTTCTGGCGAGGACGCGCGACCGGCAGCGCAGGAGGCAGCGGGTTGGGGTTGACGATCGTCGAGGCAATCGCCGAGCGTCATGGCGGGTACGTGGTCTTGCGTCCCAGGGAGGGAGGTGGGACGGTCTCGGAGCTCGTCCTGCCGAGGCAGGACGGTTAGATTCGGCGGCCGTGGAATGCCTCCAACCCCCGACCCTCGCTAACCTTGGGGGCTTTCCGCCATTTCCTGACAGTACTGGCGAAGGTGCTCCGGCAGGTCCGGAGGACACTGCCCGCACGCCTTGTTACCCGGCACGGCATAGTCGATGAACTTGGGGTATGGCAGGTTCAGGTTTTCCATCAGCTCGACGAAATCCTCGAGCGTGCGTTCGGCGCCGAGCCGCGGGTTGCGCTGCTTCTCCTGCGCGATGCTCGATACCCACCGCCCCTGGTAGTCATGCGCCGGGTACACGAGCGTCTCGCCCGGGAGGCCGAACAGCCGACCGCGTACGCTCTCGTACAGTTCACGCGCGTCGCCGCTCTGGAAGTCCGTACGGCCGCAGCCGTCGATCAGCAGCGCGTCGCCGGTGAACACGCGGTCATTCATCACCAACGCGAAGTGGTTGTCGGTGTGGCCGGGCGTGTGCATCGGGTCTATGCGCACGCCGCCGACCTGCAGGGGGACGCCGTCTTCCATCGGCACGTCGGTACAGGACAATGCGTCGAGCGCGGGGGTAGCGATGCGGCTGCCTACCTCCCGCCGGAGCATCGACGCCGACGTGATGTGATCTGCATGAATGTGCGTGTCGATCGTCATGACGAGCTTCAGACCGAGCTCGTTGACTACCTGCAGGTCGCGCTGCCAGGCGGGCATCACCGGATCCACGAGGGCGGCTTCGCGCGTTTCGGGGCAGGCGATCAGATAGGTGTAGGTCGAAGACACCGGCTCGAAGAGCTGGCGGAAGATGGTGGCGGGACCGATCATGACCGGGCTCCTTCTTTTTCCGCGAGCGCCACTACGGCCGGCTCCAGCGTCGCCAGACCGGCCTCACGGCCGCGCTTGAGTGCCGCTTCCAGCGAGCAGCCGCGGTTAAGTGTCGCGTCAAGCGCGATCATTGCGCCCACGCGGTTGGAACTCGCGCAATGGATCAGGACCCCGCCTTCGCGGCGCGCATCGTCCAGCGTCTGGCCGAACTCGCGCACCCGGGCTCGGTCGAGATCGGCGGCGCCGGCGATCGGCAGCGACACGTAGTTCAGGCCGAGCCGGGCGGCCTCGGCGGCTTCGTCATATTCCGTGGGCTCGTCCGGGGCACGCAGGTTGATAACCGTGCGCACGCCCTCGCGCACGAGTTCGGCCAGATGCGCCGGCGTGGGCTGCCCACCGGCGTAGTGATCTTCAGCGAAGCGCCAGGGTGTGTTCATGGGAGCCTCCGGAATGTTTGCGGGGAAGAACGAAATTCAGATCCAGCCGAGTTCACTCGCGGTGCGGTACAGCATGTACACCGCGACGACGACGATCAGGCCGGCAAGCACCGTGTTGAGCACGCCCTTGCGGTCGCCCAGGCGTGTGGCGAGGCGGGCGCCAAACAGACTGCCGACCGCGCCGCCGCCGATGAACGCCACCGCAAGCGACCAGGCGACCAGTCCGGAGCTCGCGTAGCTCAATGCGGTGGTCAGTCCGAAGGCGGTAACGGCGAGCAGCGATGAACCGACCGCGAACAGGATCGGCATGCCGGTCGAGGCGATCAGGCCCGGTACTACCAGAAAGCCCCCTCCAATACCGAAGAAACCCGACAGGAGCCCGGTGACCGCGCCCGAACCCAGCAGCTTCGGCGCGTTGCCCCGATTGAGCACCACCGCCGGATCCCCTTCACTTCCGCGCGAGCGGAACATCATGCCGGCGACCACGAGCATCAGGAGCGCGAACAATGCAAGCAGCTGCTGCCCGTCCATGGCCTTGCCGAGCATCGCCCCGAACCACGCGCCCAGCACGCCGGCGATAGCGAACGCCGCGGCGCAACGCCACTTCACGTTGCGCTTGCGGGCATGGTTGGTCAGGCCGATAAGTGCGTTGGCCGCAACCGCAAGCGCGCTGGTGCCGATCGCCACATGCGGGTCGCGCACCCCGACGAGGTAGACCATGAGCGGGACCGCGAGAATGGAGCCGCCGCCACCGACCAGCCCGAGCGTGAAGCCGACGACGCCGCCGGAAATGACCCCCATCACTAACTGGACCGTGGTCATTGGACAGCCTCCTGGCTGCCACAGTAGGCGGCGTATAGCGTATCGAGCACGCTTGCAGCAGGGCCCTCGGCTAGCGCGTAGTAGATGGTCTGCGCCTCGCGACGCGTCGTGACGAGCTGCATCTCGCGCAGTACGGCCAGGTGCTGCGACAGGGCGGACATGCTGAGCCCGGTAATCGGCTGCAACTCTCCTACCGAAGCCTCGCCCTCGACCAGCTGGCACAGCACGAGCAGGCGTGCCGGATGGGCCAGTGCCTTCAACAGTGCGGCCGCTTCATTGGCATGCTGCGCCATCTGCTCGGTCGAGGGCATCGGACGTATCTTCTTTGATGAACGGGCCATGGCGGATGTAGTTTAGTAAGTTCTTGACAAGGACAGGTGACGAATATAATTTAGCAGTACCTAAAGTACAGAGCAAGAAGCTGTCAAATGAATCCGCAGGTGCAGAGCTTTTACGACCCGGCCACGTTCACCTTCACCTACGTGGTCTACGATCGTGACGGTGGCCATGCCGCCATCGTCGACCCGGTGCTCGACTACGATCCCGCCTGTGCCCGAACCTCGACCGCCTCGGCCGACCGCGTGCTCGCGTTCGTGCGCGATCATTCGCTGATCGTGGACTGGATCCTTGAAACCCATGCGCATGCCGACCACCTGACGTCGGCGGCATACCTCAAACGCGAAACCGGCGCGAAGGTCGCGATCGGTCGCGGTATCACCCAGGTGCAGGAGCGCTTCAAGGCGCTGTTCGGGATGGAGCCGGAGTTCGCCACCGACGGCCGCCAGTTCGATCGGCTGTTCGCCGATGGAGACACGTTCGCCATCGGCGAGCTCGAAGCGCGTGCGATCGCGACGCCCGGTCACACCGACGATAGTCTGACCTATCTCGTTGGTGACGCCGCGTTCGTGGGCGATACGGTGTTTGCCCCTGAAACGGGCACCGCGAGAGTGGACTTCCCAGGGGGCGACGCGCGCAAGCTCTACCGATCGATCCGCACCTTGTTCGATCTGCCCGCCGACACCCGCCTGTTCCTGTGCCACGACTACCCGCCGGCCGAGCGCGAGGCGCATCCGCAGAGCTCGCTCGACGAGCAGAAGCAGCGCAATGTGCATGTGGGCGGCGAGGCAGATGAGGAGACGTTCGTGAAGTTGAGGACCGAACGGGATGCAAGACTGGCGGCGCCCAAGCTGATTCTGCCGGCGTTGCAGGTGAACATTCGCGCTGGCGAGCTGCCGCCGACGGACGCGAACGGCATCCGCTACCTGCGGCTGCCCCTGAACCAATTGGGAGGTGAGGCATGACCACGTGGATGATCGCCCTGGCAGGCGGGGTGCTGATTGGACTGTCCGCGACGTTGTTGCTGTGGCTCAACGGACGGGTCGCGGGCGTCAGCGGCATCCTCAACGGCGTTCTGTTCCCGAAGGCAGGTGATGTGTCGTGGCGCGCCATGTTTTTGCTGGGCTTGATCGTCGCCGCGGGCCTATACATGGCACTGGTGCCCGGTGCACCACTGCCGCGGACGGACTATTCGCGAGTCGGGCTGGTGGTCGCCGGGCTGCTGGTGGGCTTCGGCACGCGCATGGGCAACGGCTGCACGAGCGGCCACGGCGTGTGTGGGCTCGGCCGACTGTCCATGCGCTCGCTGGCGGCCGTCCTGACCTTCATGGCCACGACCATTGCAACCACCTTCCTTGTGCGCCACGTCTGGAGTTGATGATGAAGTTCTCGATTGCCGCGCTGCTGTCGGGTGCGCTGTTTGGTCTGGGGCTGGCAATGTCGGGCATGACCGACCCCCGCATCGTGCTCGGCTTCCTCGACGTGTTCGGAGATTTCGATCCGACGCTGGCGTTCGTCCTCGGCGGCGCCGTCACCACCACCGGGCTGCTGTTCCGCTTGGTGCTGCGCCGTGGCAGCCCGGTGCTCGCCGATACGTTCCAGCTGTCGAACCTGAAGCAGGTCGACCGCAAGCTGCTCGGCGGTGCGGCACTGTTCGGAATCGGCTGGGGTATCGCCGGCTACTGTCCAGGTCCTGCACTCGCGGGCCTGGGGATCGGCTCGGTCGAAGCGCTGTGGTTCATCCCGGCCATGCTGGCTGGCATCCTGTTGCACCGTGTCGTCAACCGCGCCTGAGGTTATGCCATGAAGCCTATTCCATTGCTCTTCCTTGTCGTTGCGCTCGCAGGCCCCGGCTGCGCCTCCGCCACGTACCCGACTGCACTGCCGACCGTTGCGGATGCGGTGTCACCTGCGCCGGGCATCGTGTCGGCGGGGCGGCTGGATGCCGACGACATCTCACGCGTGCGTGATGCTGGCATCCGCCACGTCATCGACCTCACCTTGGATGCGGAGACGCCAGATTTCGACGAGGCGGCAGCCGTCCGCGCGGCCGGCCTTCTGTACTCCAACCTGCCATTACGCGGTGCAGTGGATCTCACCCGTGAGAACGTGATGGCGTTTGATGCCATTGTTCGAGACGCGAAACGTCCGGTGCTCGTGCACTGTGCCAGCGGCAACCGTGTCGGTGCGATGGCAGCGCTCCGGGCCGCATGGGTGGACGGAAAGGAGGCCGATGAAGCGATCGCGATCGGAAGAACCTGGGGGCTCAAGGGTCTTGAGGAAGAGGTGCGCCGCAGGATCGAGGCCGACGCTTCCCAGGCCAGGAGCAAGGTCCCGGGCTAACGACCGCTGCGTGCCGGGTCCGGTCAGTGCCGGACTGCGTCCATGATCCGGTAAGCGTTCGCGCCGGCGACCTGCCGTTCTTCGTACCCGGCACCGAGGGCGTGCTGATACATCCGAAGGTAGCCCCCCAAGACGACGAGCACGTCATCACAAAGAACTATCCGAACTCGTTCCACAAGACGGACCTCAAGGAGACACTCGATTCCGACGGCATCGAATAAGTCACGGTTATTGGCTGGTGAGCCACATGTGCATCGACGCGACAACTTGCGCCGCGGCTATTTTGGTTACAAGACAACGGTCGTGCAGGACGCCTGCGCAACCCGCGAGCTCGAGTTCGATGGGAAGAGCGTGCCCGCCGAGCAAGTGCATACGGCCCTGATGTCAACGCTCGCATTCGGGTATGCGGAAGTCATTTCAGCCGACACCTATCTGGCCAAATGACATCTGTTGGGGCGTGCAGCGCGATTTGCTTGGCGGTAAGTCATCGGCCGCTCTCTCATCCCGGGCGTTGCTACGTGATGTCCGCTCTTGGCCGGAAGCGGCCGCTTTCAGGTCAGGGCTAAGCCGCCCACGAATCCGCCAACAACTCCGCCTGCGCAATCACCTTCTCAATCGCCTCCGGCTGCTTGTCCGGCGGATACTTGTGTGTCGCGAGCAGCACCTTGACCATCGCCACCATCCGCGCCCTTGAATCCTTCCGGTGCTGCCAGTTGATCGTCGCCGACTTGCGCAGCTTGTCCGTCAGCTCCTGGGCCAGGGCACGGAGCACGGGATGGCCAAGCTCCCGCACCGCCGATTCGTTCTCCGCCAGCGCCTGGTAAAAGGCGAATTCCTCCTCGCTCATGCCATCCGGCGGGCGGGCCTCGTTCATCTCCTTGGCCAGCCGGATCAGCTCCTCGATCACCTCGACCGTGGTCAGGCCGCGGTTCTGGTAGCGGTTGATCGCTTCTTCCAGCCGGGTGGCGAATTCCTTGCCCTGCAGCGCGTTCTTCTGGCCGCGCGAGCGAATCTGATCGGCCAGCAGGCGCTCCAGCAGTTCGGCGGCCAGGTTCTTCGTGGGCATCTCGCGGATCTGGGCGAGGAACCGCTCGTCCAGCAGGCTGATGTCCGGCTTCTCCAGTCCCAGCGTGCTGTAGAGGTCGTTGACGCCTTCGACCAGCACGCCTTTGGCCACCAGCTGGCGCAGCGCGGCCTCCTTCTCCAGCCGTGTCATGCCGCTGGCCGAGCGGGTCAGCTTGATCAGGCTCACGCGCACCGCCTGGAAGAACGCGATCTCCTCGCGCACCGCCATGGCATCGGCCCGCGTGCCGGCCAGGGCCTGCGCCCGGGTGAGCTTGGCGACCTGGTCCAGGTAGGCGCGGACGCCTCGGTTGCGGCCCTTGTCGTCGGGTTCGGGGTCCAGCTTGAGGATGTGCTCCATCGCCGGCGCCAGCAGCGCAAGGGCTCGCTTCGGATCTTCGAATCCGCCGTAGTCGAAGCCCGCGAAGAATTCCTTGCGGATGACGTCAAGCGTATCGAGCAGGATCTTCAGCGCCGCGCCGGAGGTGTCCACCGGCTCGCGCTCCTTGCCGCTGTCGCGGGTGTACTGGCGGATCGCCTTCTTCAGCTCCTCGCCGATGCCGATGTAGTCGACCACCAGGCCGCCGGGCTTGTCCTTCCAGATGCGGTTGGTGCGGGCGATGGCCTGCATCAGGCCGTGGCCCTGCATGGGCTTGTCCACGTACAGGGTGTGCACGGGCGGGGCGTCGAAGCCGGTCAGCCACATGTCGCGCACGATCACCAGCTCCAGCGGCACCTCGTTCGGCTTCAGCTCATCGGGCGACTGCTTGAAGCGCTTCTCCAGCAGCTTGCGGTCGACCTTGTCGGTGCGGTGCGGCTGGAAGTGCGGCGGGTCGGCCGAGCTGCCGGTCATCACCACTTTGATCCGGCCGCTGTTGATGTCGTCCGAATGCCAGTCCGGGCGCAGCTTCACGATCTCGTTGTACAGGCGCACCGCGGCCTCGCGCGAGACGGCGACGATCATCGCCTTGCCGGTGACCGACTCCTTGCGCGCCTCCCAGTGCGGCACCAGGTCTTCGGCCAGCGTGGCCATCCGGCCATCGGCCATGGCCAGCGCCTCCAGCCGAGTGTAGCGGCTGGCGGTGCGGCCCTGCTCGGCCTCGTCCTCGTCGCCGGTGGCGTCGAGAAACTCGTCCATCAGCGCCTGCTTCTCGGCCTCGTTGAAGCGCAGCTCGATGATCCGCGACTCGTAGC
>JAEXBT010000096.1 GCA_023393895.1 Pseudomonadota bacterium | reverse complement strand
TGCGTAGGTCCCCTTCATGGTGGCGACGAACAGGTCGGCCAGGCCCGGGATGCGGGTTTCGCCCAGTTCGCGCAGTTGCGGCTGCGGCACGCCGTCGAACAGCATCACGGTCTTGCCGAAGGCGAGGGCGCGCTCGTCGAGCGGCTTGAGCGCGCGCGCGGCGTCCAGCTTGTCGGCATCGACCAGCACTTCGACGTAGCGTTCGCCGACAGCCTCCATCGGCGCATCCAGTACCACCTTGCCGTCGCGGATGAACATCACGTCGGTGAGGATGTGCTCGACTTCCTCGACCTGATGGGTGGTGATCAGGATCGTCTTCTCCTCGTCGAAATAGTCCTCCAGCAGGCGCTGGTAGAACTGCTTGCGATAGAGGATGTCGAGGCCGAGCGTGGGCTCGTCCAGCACCAGCAGGCGCGCGTCGATCGCCATCACCAGGGCCAGGTGCAGCTGCACGATCATGCCCTTGGACATTTCCTTGACCTTCATCGCGGGCTTCAGCTGGGTGCCGGCGATGAAGCGCTCGAAACGTTCACGCGAGAAGCGCGGATGCACGCCTTCGACGAACGCGGCCACCTCGCGGACGCGGATCCAGCGCGGCAGGACCGCGACGTCGGCGATGAAGCAGATGTCGTTCATCAGCGCATCGCGTTCCTTGCGCGGGTCCTTGCCCAGGACCGACAACTCGCCCTCGAACGGGATCAGGCCGAGGATGGCCTTGAGCGCCGTGGTCTTGCCGGCGCCGTTGGGGCCGATCAGCCCGACGATGCGTCCGGCCGGGATGCTGAAGCGCGCGCCGTCGAGCGCCAGCGTGTTCTTGTAGGCCTTGCGCAGGCCGCTTGCGTTGACCACAGCGTTCATTTCGCTCCCCACTTCTTCGATGGATCGATCAGTTCGGCGACATCCAGCCCGAGGCGGTCGATGCGCTCGATCACCTGCGGCCATTCCTCGGTGAGGAAGCGCTGGCGCTCGCTAGCCAGCAGCTGCTGCGGCGCGCCCTCCAGCACGAACATGCCAAGGCCGCGGCGCTTCTCCACCAGGCCTTCGTCGGCGAGTTCCTGGAAGGCGCGCGACACGGTGATCGGATTCAGCTGGTACTCGGCGGGGACCGTGCGCACCGAGGGCAGGGCATCGCCGGGGCCGAGCTGGCCGTCGATGATCATCGCCACCACCCGCTCCTTGAGCTGGCGGTAGATCGGCGAGCCGTCATTCCATTGCACCGGGGTCATGGCAGCAGACTCCTCGGCACAAGTGAGAAATAGCTGGCGTGGCCTCGACTCCCGGCGGCGCGGCCTTCCGCGCTGGCGGCGTCCGGCAGGAGCAGCATGGCCAAGGCGACCAGCAGCAGCGGCAGGGCCAGCATCGGCAGGATGACCTGGGCGGGACGGGGGCGTCTCATTGGGGGTCTCCGTGTTCTGGGTGTTCGGTGTTGTATCGAACTATAACACCAAGTCGGTGGCCGTCAACCCCGAGCCCACCCAACTGATGGCAGGGGTCAACCTGAAGCGCGACCCACACCGGCAGGCCGTGAGATTGCCCTGCCGCGATCCTCCCGCGACAATGCCCGGATGACTTCAATGACTCCCCGGCACCTTCGCTCCGCGCTCCTGATCCTCATGGCTTTGCTCTGCCTGTCGGCCGTGCCCCTGCACGCCCAATCCGGCAAGCCGCTGTCCACTGATCGGGAAAAGACCAGCTACATGATCGGCATGGACGTGGGCGGCTCGCTGCAGTCCGTGGGTCCGGACATGGACATCGCAGCCTTCGAGCGCGCGGTTCGCAACGGTCTGGATGGTGGTGAGCCGCTGCTGCAGGACGAGCGTGCCAAGACCACGGCGCTGGCCTTGATGCAGCGACTGCAGGCGCGGAAGGCGGGCACTCTGGAAGGAGCTCCGGCCGTCTCACGCGCGGATGTCGGCCTCCTGGTCGGAGCGGATGTCGGCCGCACCCTGGAGCCCATCCGCGATGAGGTTGATCTCGCCGGTTTCATGCGTGGCGTGCGCGTGGTGCTTGAGAACGGCAAGCCCCTGCTCGACAAGGCGCAGGCCGACGCCCTGCGCCAGGCATTCGCGGCGCGGCAGCAGCAGGTGGCCATGCAGGCCGGCGAGCGCAACGCCGCGGCGGGTCTCAAGCTGCTCGAGGACAACAAGTCCCAGAAGGGCGTCATCACCACGCGGTCGGGCCTGCAATACCAGGTCCTGCGCCCGGGTTCCGGCGCGCGCCCCTTGCCGAGCGCTCGGGTCCGGGTGAACTACGAAGGCCGTCTGCCTGACGGCAAGGTCTTCGACAGTTCCTATCAGCGCGGCCAGCCGGCGGAGTTCGGACTGGGACAGGTGATCCCCGGCTGGCGCGAAGGCGTCTCGCTGATGCCGGTCGGTGCCAAGTACCGCTTCTGGATCCCCGGCGAGCTGGCCTACGGCAAGCGTGGCTCCCCGCCGCACATCGGACCGAACCAGGTGCTGGTGTTCGATGTCGAACTCATGGATATCCTCAAGTAACGGTTTTTCCTTTCCCGATCCACGGCGCGCGTGCCTGTCCGATGGCATGACCGCGTGGCCGCGCGATACCCATCACGGAGTTCCCAATGAAAGCGCGCTCAACCTTCGCCCTCACCGCTCTGGCCGCGGCCATCACCCTTGCCGGCTGCAACAAGCCAGCTGAAAAGCCCGCCGCAGCCAGCGACGGAACCACGCCCGCCGCCCAGGGCGAGACGAAGAAGATCGCTGGCCTCGCCAACGAGAAGGAACAGATCAGCTACATGGTCGGCATGGACATCGCCAAGATGCTGGAGCCGGCCAAGGACGAAGTGAACCTGGACACCGCGATCCGCGCGCTGCGCGACGTCATGGACGGCAAGAAGGTGTTGCTGACCGAGGAGCAGGCCAACGAGATCCGCGAGACCTTCGCGCAGAAGGTGCAGGCCAAGCGCATCGCGCAGGCGATGGCCGATGCCCGAAAGAACGCCGAGGAAGGGAAGAAGTTCCTGGCCGAGAACGCCAAGAAGGAAGGCGTGCAGACCACCGCCTCGGGGTTGCAGTACCAGGTCGTGAGCGAAGGCAAGGGCGCCAAGCCCGGTGCCGGCAATGCGGTCAGGGTCAAGTACAAGGGCACGCTGCTGGACGGCACCGAGTTCGACAGCACCGAGGCGCAGGGCGGCGAGCCGGCGGTGCTGCCGCTGGATCGCGTGATTCCCGGCTGGTCGGAAGGCATCCGCCTGATGCCGGTCGGCAGCAAGTACAAGTTCTGGATCCCGGCGAACCTGGGCTACGGCGAGCAGGTGCCGCCGGGTGCCCCGATCCCGCCGAACGCCACGCTTGTGTTCGACGTGGAACTGCTGGATGTCGTCAAGGCGCCGTCCCGCTAACAGCGCCCGCCGGCGGTGATGAAACCGTCATCGGATTGACGCAGACTGCGACTGCCGCCACGTGCGGCAGTCGTCTTTTGTGGAGGAAGCATGCGCGTTGCGATCTTCGGCACCGGTTACGTGGGCCTGGTTACCGGTACCTGCCTGGCGGAAGTGGGGCATCAGGTCATGTGCGTGGACGTGGATGCGGCCAAGGTGGCGGGTCTGCGCGAGGGCATCGTGCCGATCTACGAGCCGGGCCTGACGCCGATGGTGCGCGCCAACCACGAGGCGGGGCGCCTGCGCTTCACCACCGATGCCGCCGAGGCGGTCGATTTCGCCGACATCATCTTCATCGCCGTAGGCACGCCGCCCGACGAGGACGGCAGCGCCGACCTGCAGTACGTGCTGGCGGTGGCGCGCAGCATCGGGGAAGACCTCGCGCGTCCGGCGATCATCGTCAACAAATCGACCGTGCCGGTGGGTACCGCCGACAAGGTGCGCACCGCGATCGCCGAAGCCCTGGCCGCGCGTGGCGCCGACATCGCGTTCGAGGTGGTCTCCAATCCCGAATTCCTGAAGGAGGGCGATGCGGTCAACGACTGCTTGCGCCCGGACCGGATCGTGGTTGGCGCGGAGAGCCAGGACGCGATCGAGTCGATGCGTCGCCTGTATGCGCCGTTCAACCGCAACCATGAGCGCATGGTGACGATGGACGTGCGTTCGGCCGAACTCACCAAGTACGCCGCGAACGCGATGCTGGCGACCAAGATCTCCTTCATGAACGAGATCGCCAACATCGCCGAGAAGGTCGGGGCGGACGTCGAGATGGTCCGCAAGGGCATCGGCTCCGACCCGCGGATCGGCTGGCACTTCATCTACCCCGGCGCCGGTTACGGCGGCTCCTGCTTCCCCAAGGACGTGCAGGCGCTCGCCCGTACCGCCACCCAGCACGGCTACGAGGCGAAGCTGCTGGATGCGGTCGAGGCGGTCAACGACGCGCAGAAGGGTCATCTGTTCGAGCTGATCCTGCGCCACTATGGCCAAGCCGATGCGCTGCGTGGCAAGACCTTCGCGCTGTGGGGGCTGGCGTTCAAGCCGAATACCGATGACATGCGCGAAGCCTCCAGCCGGCGCCTGCTCGCGCAGCTGTGGGATGCGGGCGCTCGCGTGCGTGCCTACGATCCGGAGGCGCGTGCCGAGGCGCGGCGCATCTTCGGTGAGCGCGGCGATCTCCTGCTGTGCGAGTCAGCCGAAGCCGCGCTCGAAGGCGCCGACGCGCTGGCGGTGGTGACCGAATGGAAGCAGTTCCGCAGCCCGGATTTCTCGGCTGTGCGCGAAGCGCTGACGGACGCGGTGGTCTTCGATGGCCGCAATCTCTACGATCCGGACGAAGCGGAGGCGCACGGCTTGGCTTACTGGGGCATTGGCCGTGGCCGTTCTGTCAGAATGCCGGCATGAACGACGACGCCCGCATCCAGGAGCTGGAAACCCGCATCGCCTTCCAGGAGCATGCGCTGAACCAGCTGAGCGATGCCCTGGCCGATGCCCGGACCGACATCGCACGCCATGCCCAGGTGCTGGCCCGCGTCGTCGAGGAACTCAAGACAGCGCGCGGCGCCGGCGTGAGCGTCGACGCCGCCGATGAACCGCCGCCCCCGCACTACTGACCGAAACGCGATGTCCGATTCCCTGCGTGACCAGTTGCTCGGCCTGGGCTTCAAGCCGGCCGCCAAGCCCGAGCGCAAGCCGCACCCGGCGAAGCAACAACCCCGTGATGGCAAGCCGAAAGCGCAGTCGGTAGGCCGCAAGCCCAAACCCGCGCAGCGCCGTGAACGCGGGGGCGAGATGGATCTCGCCAAGGCCTACGCGATCCGTGCCCAGCGCGAGAAGGAAGAACGCATCGAGGTCGAACGGCAGAAGCAGGAGTCCGCGCGCATCCGCCGCGAGGCCCGCGCCAGGCTGGCCGAACTGCTCGACGGCAAGGCGCTGAATGCCGACGACGCGGACATCGCGCGGCACTTTCCTTATGGCGGCAAGATCAAGCGGATCTATGTGACGGCCGAGCAGCTCAGGCGGCTCAACGCCGGCGAACTAGGCGTGGTGCAGCAGAACGGGCGCTATCTGCTGGTGACGGCCGAACTGCTGGCCGAGGCCGAGAAGATCTTCGCCCCGGCCGTGGCACTGAAGGTCGACCCCGACGCACCGGCCGGGGACGACCCCTACGCCGACCCGATGTACCAGGTGCCCGACGACCTGGTCTGGTAGGTGCGGGGCTTGCCCCGCACCTTGCCTCAGGG
>JAEXBT010000086.1 GCA_023393895.1 Pseudomonadota bacterium | reverse complement strand
GCATAGGACAGCGTCAACGTCTTCACGTCGCGCGGCAATGCCGGGTCCACGATGAAGCGCACCGGCATGTCGCGCGCTTCGCCGGGTTCCAGCTTCTGCGCGGTGAAGCAGAAGCACTCGGTCTTGTTGAAGTACTTGGAGCCGCGCGCCGGCGCCACCGAGGGCACGGCGCTGCCGACGATGACGCGCTCGCTGGTGTTGCGGGCGTAATAGGTCGTCTCGTACTGGCGGCCGGGCTGCACCTTCATGGTCAGCTGGTGCGGGCGGAACTCCCACGGCAGTGCGGAATTCACCCCGCCATCGAACTGCACGGTCACCCAGCGATCCTCGTCGACGCCGCGCCGGGAAATCGCGGCCACGTCGACCGGCCCCTGCTCCATGCGGATCCCCAGCACCTTTTCGCAGGCGATCCGGTACAGCGGGACCAGTGCGAAGCTGAAGGCGAACGCGACCAGCGCCACCAGCAGCATCCGCCCGAGGCCCCGGCGGCTCCTGGGCGTGTCCGGCGTGATGGCATCGCGGTCGGCCATCAGCCCAGGATCCCCTTCAGCATGAACGCAGCGAAGATGCCGAACGCGATCAGCGCCATCACCAGTGCCGTGCGGCGCGCCGCCTTGCGGCGTGCCTCGAGCGAATCCGGGGCGGGCATGCGTTCGTTCATCCCGGCACTCAGTGGGTCACGTCGTCATGGGCGAGGTCGCCCGGACGGATGACCGGCGGCTTGGCGAAGGAGTGGTGCGGCGCCGGCGAAGGCAGCGTCCACTCGAGGCCCTTGGCGCCTTCCCACGCGCGCGCTTCGGCGCGTTCGCCGGTCTTGAGCGAGCGCCACAGGATGAAGGCCATCATGAAGGGCGTCACGAACATGCCGAACGCACCGATCGAGCTGACCAGGTTCCAGTCCGCGAACACGACGTTGTAATCCGGGATGCGGCGCGGCATACCGGCCAGCCCCAGGAAGTGCTGCGGGAAGAACAGCAGGTTGACGAACACCATGGTCCACCAGAAGTGGAACTTCGCCATGCCTTCGCTGTACATGCGGCCAGTCCACTTCGGCCACCAGTAGTAGACGGCGCAGATGATCGCGAACAGCGCGCCGGTCACCAGCACGTAGTGGAAGTGGGCGACGACGAAGTAGGTGTCGTGGTACTGGAAGTCGGCCGGGACGATGGCGAGCATCAGGCCGGAGAAGCCGCCGATGGCGAACAGCGCGACGAAGCCGATCGCCCACAGCATCGGGGCCTCGAACGTCAGCGAGCCCTTCCACATCGTGCTCACCCAGTTGAACACCTTCACGCCGGTCGGCACCGAGATCAGCATGGTGGCGAACATGAAGTAGATCTCGCCGCCCAGCGGCATGCCCACGGTGAACATGTGGTGGGCCCAGACGATGAACGAAAGGAAGGCGATCGCCGCGGTGGCGTACACCATCGCCTGGTAGCCGAACAGCGGCTTGCGGCTGAAGGTCGGGATCACTTCGCTGACCACGCCGAAGGCCGGCAGGATCATGATGTAGACCTCGGGGTGGCCGAAGAACCAGAAGATGTGCTGGTACATCACCGGGTCGCCGCCGCCGGCCGCGTTGAAGAAGCTGGTGGCGAAGAACTTGTCGGTCAGCAGCATGGTCACCGCGCCGGCCAGCACCGGCATCACCGCGATCAGCAGGAAGGCGGTGATCAGCCAGGTCCAGCAGAACATCGGCATCTTCAGCAGGTCGACGCCCGGGGCGCGCATGTTGAGGATGGTGGCGATGATGTTGATCGCGCCCATGATCGAGCTGATTCCCATCATGTGGATGGCGAAGATGGTGAAGGAGAAGCTGGCACCGTGCTGCAGCGAGAGCGGCGGGTACAGCGTCCAGCCGCCGGCCGGGCCGCCACCGGGGAAGAACAGCGTCATCAGCAGCAGCGCGAAGGCGAACGGCATGATCCAGAACGACCAGTTGTTCATGCGCGGCATGGCCATGTCCGGCGCGCCGATCTGCAGCGGGATCATCCAGTTGGCCAGGCCGACGAAGGCCGGCATCACGCCGCCGAAGATCATCACCAGCGCGTGCATGGTGGTCATCTGGTTGAAGAACGCGGGGCTGACGCCCTGCAGGCCCGGTACCGCCAGCTCGAAGCGGATGTAGACCGACATCGCCGCGCCGATGATGAACATGATGAAGCTGAACACCAGGTACAGCGTGCCGATGTCCTTGTGGTTGGTCGAGAACAGCCAGCGCTCCACGAAGCCCTGCTTGTGCGCGTGGGCGTCGTGGTGGTGGTCGGCGGTGGGATGGGTGGCGGACATCGCGGAACCTCGGATGGTGTCGGGTCGTCAGGCGGCGGGCGCGGCGGGCATCAGCCTGCGCTTGCGGGCGCCACGGGTGCGGGGGCTTCGGCGGTCGCGGTCGCCACCGGCTCGATGGCGGCCGGGGCGGGCTCGCTGCCGGCGGGCTTGCGTTCGGCCAGCCAGCGGTCGAACTCCGCCTTCGGCACCGCCTGCACCACGATCGGCATGAACCCGTGGTCCTTGCCGCACAGCTCGGCGCACTGGCCGCGGTAGGTGCCGGGCTGGTCCACCTGCGTCCATGCCTCGTTGATGATGCCGGGGATCGCATCCTGCTTCCAGCCGAGTGCCGGCACCCACCAGGCGTGGATGACGTCGTCGGCGGTGATGACGAAGCGGATCTTGGTGCCGGTCGGGATCACCAGCGGGTTGTCCACGTCCAGCAGGTAGTT
>JAEXBT010000204.1 GCA_023393895.1 Pseudomonadota bacterium | reverse complement strand
GTCTTCGACGCGCCATCGGCAAGCCCGCTGATGGCGATCGTCTCGCTGCCGTCCAGGCCGTGTGTCTGCGCGCTCTCGCCATTCCGGAATTGCAGCGGCAGCACGCCCATCCCGACCAGGTTGCTGCGATGGATGCGCTCGAAGCTCTCGGCGACCACCGCCTTCACGCCGAGCAGGTTGGTGCCCTTGGCCGCCCAGTCGCGACTGGAGCCGGTGCCGTACTCCTTGCCCGCGAACACCACCAGTGGCACGCCATCGGCCTTGTACTTCATCGCCGCATCGTAGATGGCGAGCTTCTCGCCGTTGCCGCCATCCTTTGCGAAGTACAGCGTGTTGCCGCCTTCCTCGCCGCCGAACATCAGGTTCTTGATGCGGATGTTGGCGAAGGTGCCGCGCACCATCACGTCGTCGTTGCCACGCCGCGAGCCATAGCTGTTGAAGTCGGCCTGCTGCACGCCACGCTCGATCAGGAAACGCCCCGCGGGCGAGTCCTTCTTGATGTTGCCTGCCGGACTGATGTGGTCGGTGGTGATCGAATCGCCGAAGAGACCAAGCACGCGCGCGCCGGCGATGTCGTCGATCGATCCGATCTCCATCGTCATCCCATCGAAGTAGGGCGGGTTCTTGATGTAGGTCGAGGCGGCATCCCAGTCGTAGATCTGCCCATCCGGCGAGGCAACTTGGTTCCAGCGCGAATCGCCGCGGAACACATCGGCATAGTTCTGCTTGAACAGCTCGGGCCCGACGGTGGCCGCGATCGCGTCGCCGATCTCCTTGTTGCTCGGCCAGATGTCGCGCAGGTAGACCTCGTTGCCGTCCGCATCCCTGCCAAGCGGCTCGCGGGTGAGATCGATGTCGACGGTGCCGGCGATCGCGTAGGCCACGACCAGCGGCGGCGAGGCGAGATAGTTCATCTTCACTTCGGCATGCACGCGGCCCTCGAAGTTGCGGTTGCCCGACAGCACCGAGGCGACGACCAGGTCGTTCTCGGCGATGCCCTTGCTGACCGCTTCCGGCAGCGGCCCGGAGTTGCCGATGCAGGTGGTGCAGCCGTATCCGACTACGTAGAAGCCGAGCTTCTCCAGGTCATCCAGCACGCCGGCCTTTTCCAGATAGTCGGTGACCACCAGCGAACCGGGGCCCAGTGATGTCTTGACCCACGGCGCCGCCTTCAGTCCCTTGGCCGCGGCATTGCGCGCGAGCAGACCGGCACCCAGCATCACAGCAGGGTTCGAGGTGTTGGTGCAGGAAGTGATCGCGGCGATCACCACCGAGCCATCGGTGAGCTCGTGATCGGCGTCGGCCAGACGGATCTTCGAGACCGGCTTCGCGGCCAAGCGCTCGGCCTGTGGCTGGTCGCCGCCTTCGTCCTTCATTTCCTGCACGGCGCAGCCCACCCCCTTGCGGTTGGCGGTCAGCGGGCCGACGTTCTCACGGAAGTTGGCCTGCATGTCGGACAGCAGCACGCGGTCCTGCGGACGCTTGGGACCGGCCAGCGAAGGCTGCACCGAGGCCATGTCCAGTTCCAGCGTGTCGCTGTATTCGGCGGCGGGAGAGTCGGCGTCGTGCCACATCCCCTGCGCCTTCGCATACGCCTCGACAAGGGCGATCTGTTCGCTGCTGCGACCGGACAGGCGAAGGTAGTTGAGGGCTTCGGCATCGATCGGGAAGATGCCGCAGGTGGCACCGTACTCGGGCGCCATGTTGGCGATCGTGGCGCGATCGGCCAGCGGCAGGTGCTGCAGGCCGTCGCCGAAGAACTCGACGAACTTGCCGACCACGCCCAGCTTGCGCAGCATCTGGGTGACGGTCAGTACCAGATCGGTCGCGGTGGCGCCTTCGGGCAGCTTGCCGGTGAGCTTGAAGCCGACCACCTGCGGAATCAGCATCGAGGAGGGCTGGCCGAGCATCGCGGCCTCGGCCTCGATGCCGCCGACGCCCCAGCCGAGCACGCCGATGCCGTTGATCATGGTGGTGTGCGAGTCGGTGCCGTAGACCGTGTCAGGGAAGGCGTGGAGTTCGCCATCGATCTCGCGCTCCATCACCACACGCGCCAGATGTTCCAGGTTGACCTGATGGACGATGCCTGTCGCCGGCGGCACCACCTTGAAGTTGTCGAAGGCCTTTTGGCCCCAGCGCAGGAAGCTGTAGCGTTCCTTGTTGCGGTCGAATTCGATCTGGGCGTTGAGGTCCAGCGCATCCGGACGCCCGAACACGTCCACCTGCACCGAGTGGTCGATGACCAGCTCGGACGGAATCAACGGGTTTATCTGCTCGGGCCGGCCGCCGAGCTTCACCACCGCGTCGCGCATCGCCGCCAGGTCGACCACGCAGGGCACGCCGGTGAAGTCCTGCAGCACCACGCGCGCCGGCATGAAGGCGATCTCGGTATCCGGTGCCTGCTTCGCGTCCCACTTCGCCACCGCTTCGATGTGTTCCGGGCCCACGGTCTGTCCGCCATCCTCGTGGCGCAGCAGGTTCTCCAGCAGGATCTTCATCGAATAGGGCAGGCGGGCGATGTCGAAGCGCTCGCCCAGTTTCGGAAGACTGAAGTAGGCGTAGGACTTGCCGTTGACGTCGAGTTGGGCGCGGGTGGCGAAGGAATCGTGCATGTCGGCTCCGGATGGGCGAGGCAATCCTGCATTATCGCCGCGTCCCATTCACGGGGTGTGACGCAGCCCTCGTACTTTGGTCGGATAGTCTTTCAAATCAATGACTTCTGGCCAGCTGTAGCTTGCCGAAAACGCGTATTCAGGCGACAATACGGCAGCGGACCGAAAGGCCCGTCCAACCCCATCCGCGCGCAGTGGTGGCGGGCATGCCCGTGGCACCATCGCCGCCCCCAGACAGGGAATTCGCATGCTTGCCAGCTATCGCCAACACGTCGCCGAACGCGCTGCGCTCGGCATCCCGCCGCTGCCGCTGACCGCCCAGCAGACCGCCGAAGTGATCGAACTGATCAAGCAGCCGCCGGCGGGCGAGGGCGAGTTCCTCGTCGATCTCATCACCAACCGCGTGCCGGCCGGCGTGGACGATGCGGCGAAGGTCAAGGCGTCGTATCTGGCTGCCGTGGCCCACGGCACCGAGAAAACCGACCTGATCTCGCGCAGGCAGGCCACCGAACTGCTGGGCACCATGCTGGGCGGCTACAACATCCACCCGCTGATCGAGCTGCTCGATGACGGCGAAGTGGCCGAGACCGCCGCGAACGCGCTCAAGCACACGCTGCTGATGTTCGATGCCTTCCATGACGTCAAGGCCAAGGCCGATGCCGGCAACGCGCAGGCCAAGGGCGTGCTGCAGAGCTGGGCCGATGGCGAATGGTTCACCAGCCGCCCGGAAGTGCCGGAATCGCTGACGATCACCGTGTTCAAGGTCCCGGGCGAAACCAACACCGACGACCTCTCCCCGGCACCCGATGCCACCACCCGCCCGGACATCCCCCTGCACGCGCTGGCGATGCTGAAGAACAAGCGCGAGAACGCACCGTTCGTGCCCGAGGAAGACGGCAAGCGTGGCCCGATCGCCGCCCTGCAGGCGTTGAAGGAGAAGGGCCATCTGGTCGCCTACGTGGGTGACGTGGTCGGTACCGGTTCCAGCCGCAAGTCCGCCACCAACTCGGTGCTGTGGTGGACCGGCGAGGACATCCCGTTCATCCCGAACAAGCGCTTCGGCGGCGTCTGCCTCGGCTCCAAGATCGCGCCGATCTTCTACAACACCATGGAGGATGCCGGCGCGCTGCCGCTGGAGATCGACGTGGCGGACATGAACATGGGCGATGAGGTCGAGCTGAAGATCGATCACGCGACCGGCAAGGTCACCGCGTTCAAGAACGGTGCGCAGATCGCCGAGTCCGTGCTGAAGTCCGACGTGCTGCTGGACGAAGTGCGCGCCGGTGGCCGCATCCCGCTGATCGTCGGCCGCGGCCTGACCGCGAAGGCGCGCGAGGCGCTGGGCCTGCCGGCTTCCACGTTGTTCCGTCTGCCGCAGAACCCCGTCGACAGCGGCAAGGGTTTCACGCTGGCGCAGAAGATGGTGGGCCGCGCCTGCGGGCTGCCGGAGGGGCAGGGCATCCGCCCCGGCACCTACTGCGAGCCGAAGATGACCTCGGTGGGGTCGCAGGACACCACCGGCCCGATGACCCGAGACGAGCTGAAGGACCTGGCCTGCCTCGGCTTCTCGGCTGACCTGGTGATGCAGTCGTTCTGCCACACCGCCGCCTATCCGAAGCCGGTGGACGT
>JAEXBT010000243.1 GCA_023393895.1 Pseudomonadota bacterium | reverse complement strand
TGCCGTCATCCGGGTTGCGGAAGCGGATCACCCGGTTGGGATCGTCGCGGAAGCCTGCGTCCTCGCTGCGGTACTTGCCGCGGTAGCGTGGCTTCTCGCCGGCAGCCATCGCGGCCTCGCGCATCGCATCCAGTTCCTCGCGGCTCTCGTAGGCGTAATAGGCCTTGCCCTCGGCCACCAGCTGCTCGGCCGCTGCGCGGTACCGGTCCAGCCGCTGGGTCTGGTAGATCGGGCCTTCGTCATAACCCAGGCCCAGCCAGTCCATCGCCTCAAGGATCGCGTCAATCGCCGCCTGCGTGCTGCGCTCGCGGTCGGTGTCCTCGATGCGCAGGATGAACTGTCCGCCCGCGCGGCGCGCCGCCAGCCAGCAATACAGCGCGGTGCGTGCGCCACCGATGTGCAGGTAACCGGTGGGCGAAGGGGCGAAGCGGGTGCGGATCGACATGGGCTGGGCGCGCGGCGAAAACGCGCATTTTAGTGCACCGGCCCGGCTAGCCCTAGAATGGAGCGATGACCACGCTTTTCATCGCCGACCTGCATCTGGAAGATGCGCGCCCCGAGACCACCGCAACCTTTGTCCGCTTCGTGCGCGAGGAAGCCCACGGCGCCGAGTCCCTGTACATCCTCGGCGACCTGTTCGAGGCTTGGGTGGGCGATGACGACCCGTCGGAGTGTGGCGCGGTGGTGGCCGAAGCGCTGTCGTGGCTCGCCTCGCAAGGCACGGCCATCGCCTTCCTGCACGGCAATCGCGACTTCCTGCTCGGCACCGGTTACGCCTCGCGCTGCCGGATGCGCCTGCTGCCTGATCCGGCGGTCATCCGGCTGGGCGATGGCGCGGGGATGGTCGGCCACGGCGACCTGCTGTGCACCGACGACGCGAACTACCAGCAGTTCCGTGCGATGACCCGCGATCCCGCTTGGCGCGCGCGCTTCCTGGCCCAGCCGCTGCCGGCGCGCCTCGCCTTCGCGCAGCAGGCGCGCGAGGCGAGCAAGGCGCGCTACGGCGAACTGCAGGCCACAGGGCAAGCCGAAACGATCACCGATGTGGCGTCTGCCGCGGTCGCCGCGATGTTCGATCGCTACGGCATCGACACCCTGATCCACGGCCACACGCACCGGCCGGCCCTGCATGACGAAGGCAGTGGCCGCCGACGCATCGTGCTCGGCGACTGGTATGGCGACGCGCCGATGATCGCGCGTGCATCCCGGGGCGCGATCGACATCGTCGCGCTTGCCTGATTGCCATCGGTAGCAACGCGAACGGCCCGGAATCCCGGGCCGCTCGGATGCGTGGAAGCAGACGGATTACTTCACCGCGTCGGCGCAACCCTCGTAGGTGCTCTTGCCGTAGCTCAACGTAGCGCTGAACTCGCGATTCGTCCTGCCCTCGGCATCGCCCGCCTTCTCGCAACGGCTGCGGCCATCAATGGTCAGCACGAAGTCGACGTCGCCGTCCTTGCCGCTGAACTCCACGCCCTTCGCGTACGGCGCGCGCTCGGCCTTGATCGTGGTGAAACCGGGATCCACGCGCTTGTGTTCGGGCACGTCCAGCTTGACCGTGTCGCCATCGACTTCCGCGCGCCACGCCGGGGAGAACCCATTGGCGCTGAAGCGGGTGACCGGACCAGCGTCAGCGGCCGCCGCCGCGGGCGTGCCGTCCTCGGCCGGCATCAGGTCGGACGCCGGTGCCGCGCATCCGCTGTATGCCTTGCCATCAAGCGTCATCGTCGCGGTGTACGGATGGGTCGCATCGGACATGCCATCACTGCAGTTCTTGCGAATGATGGTCAGGGTCACGTCCTTGCCCACGTAGCGGATCGCGGCGGCGTCCTCGGTACGGGCCGCGGCATAGGTGGTCCCGTCGATGTTGTCCGGTGTGCTGAGGCGCAGGGTGCCGCCGCCCTGATCGATCATTTCCCAGAACGGCTCGTTGCCGAAGGCACGCATGGCCTCCGCGGGGGCGGGGGCTGCTGCAGCCGGTACCGGGGCGGGGGTGGCCGCAGCCGGGGGACTGGCAGGCTCCGGCGCGCCGGCAGGTTGGCAGGCAGTCAGTACCAGCGCGATCGCGCTGCTCAGCGTCAGGAAGGTAAAGCGCATGGATCGTTCTCCGGTGGGGTTTGAACACGCCACGGCAATCGGCCGCAGCGAAGGGGTCTGGGTCTTCGCCCGCCCACCGGACCGGTCCCGGTCAGGATGAATGGGGGAGGATCGCAAGGTAACGGATCAGACGCGACAGGTGCAGCACCCCCTGCCCGCTCAGTCGCCCAATTCCGTGAGGCTGGTCAGTTCCGCTTCATCAAAACCTGCCGCACGACGCGCCTCCAGATTGAACGGCCCGTGCAGCACGCCACCGGCGTATTCGGCGAGCAGCTCTCGGAACCGTTGCCGCGGCTCGATCCCGGCGCGTTCGCAATGCGAGCGATACCAGCGTGAACCAGCCGCCACGTGCGCCACTTCCTCGCGCAGGATCACCTCGAGGATGCCGGCGGTGGCCTCGTCACCGAGTGCACGCAGCTTGGTGATCATGGCCGGCGTGACATCCAGGCCGCGCGCTTCCAGCACCCGGGGTACCAGCGCCATCCGCGCCAGGCCGTCATGCGCGGTCTTCACCGCCATCTCCCACAGCCCGTTGTGGGCGTCGAAGTCGCCGTAATCGTGACCGTAATCGCGCAGCCGCGCACGCAGCATCAGGAAGTGGCGCGCCTCGTCATCCGCCACCTGCACCCAGTCGCCGTAGTAGGCGGGCGGCATGCCGCGGAAGCGCCAGATCGCGTCGCAGGCAAGGTCGATGGCATTGAATTCGATATGGGCCACTGCGTGGATGAAGGCGGCACGGCCTTCCTCGCTGCCGAAACCACGACGCGGCAGCTCGCGCGGGTGCACAAGGCGCGGCCGCTCAGGTCGCGCGCAGGTGCAGGACGGAGAAGGCGCCGGCGCATCAGCATCCAGCACGAGTTGTCCGACGCGGAAGCCCTCGGCCATCGCGCGTGCAGCGGCTGGCTTGGCCTCGACGCCAGCGGTATCAAGCACGCCGCGCGCGGCTTCGAACAGGGAGCCGGGAGCGGGGGCGGCCGCCACCCGGGATCGGGATGGGTTCACGCTCAACCGGGTTTCCAATGGTGTGCTGGAACAACGCTATTGTAATGAGACCGCGCGGGCGCTCCCGCATCGATACCGAAAGGAGTCGGGATGATCAGACAGGCCTTCATCGTCGTTCTTTCATTGGTCGTGGGCCTGATCGCGGGCTTCATCTATGCCAAGCACCTGCAGACCCGCGAAATCGGCGGCGTGGGCGACGCACAGGTACGGGCGATGCTCTCGTATACCACCCTGCTGAGACCCTTCAACGGCGCGCCCGCGGACGAAGCACTGATTCGGGCGCGGATCGCCCGATCCACTGCCGTGCACCTGCGCGGCGCCGCTTACCACTATCCGGAAATCCTGCTTGACCAGAACCGTCAATCGCTTCTCAAGGCGAGCAAGGCAGTCCTTTCAGAGGGACTGATCGATGATGTGCAGGAACCCGAGTACAGGGACTTCGTGCTGGCCACCGCCCGTTGCCTCACGGCCCACCCTGAGGATCTCGTCGCGGTCGAGGCCTGCCTGGGAAGAATCCCCAACCCATACGCGGAGCAGATGAAGCCAGCGGGGACACCGCCGCCCTGATCCCTCACCCGCGCCGCTTCGCCTTCGCCTCGTCCGAGCGCTGCGCCTGCAGGCGGTCGAAATAGCCCTCGCCCACGCCGGTCACGTACTCGCCGGAGAAGCACGAGGTATCGAAGCGCATGCCCGGATGCTTGGGCCCGGCAACGGCGGTTTCCAGGTCTTCCAGGTCCTGGTACACCAGCCAGTCGCAGCCGATCCGCTGCTGGATCTCGCCGACATCGCGGCCGTGCGCGATCAGTTCGGTGGGCGTCGGCATGTCGATGCCGTAGATGTTGGGATGACGCACCGGTGGCGCCGCGGAAGCCAGGTACACCTTCCGGGCGCCGGCATCGCGCGCCATCTGCACGATCTGCTGGCTGGTGGTGCCACGCACGATCGAGTCATCGACCAGCAGCACCACGCGGTTGCGGAATTCCAGCGGGAGCGGGTTGAGCTTGCGTCGCACCGACTTCGCGCGCTCGCCCTGCCCAGGCATGATGAAGGTGCGGCCGACGTAACGGTTCTTGATGAAGCCTTCCCGGTACTTCACCCCGAGCACGTTGGCGATCTCCAGCGCGGCGTCGCGGCTGGTGTCGGGGATCGGGATCACCACGTCGATATCGTGGTCGGGCCGCTCGCGGAGGATCTTCTCGCCCAGCGCCACGCCCATGCGCATCCGCGCCTTGTGCACCGAGATGTTGTCGATCATCGAGTCGGGGCGGGCGAAATACACGTGCTCGAACACGCAGGGCCGCGGCAACACCTCGTCTGCACACACGCGCGTGTGCAGGCTGCCATCCTCGCCGATCACCACGGCTTCGCCGGCGCCGACATCGCGGACGCGCTCGAATCCGATCAGGTCCAGCGCCACCGACTCCGAGGCCAGTGCGTACTCGTCGCCCTGTTCGCCACGACGCCTGCCCAAGACCAGCGGTCGGATCGCGTTCGGGTCACGGAATGCGACAAGACCCAGCCCCATCACCATGCAGACCACGGCGAAACCACCCTTGGCACGGCGCATGACGCCTTCGACCGCACGGAAGGCGGCTTCCGGATCCAGCGCGTCCTGCGATGCCAGCTCGTGCGCGAACACGTTGAGCAGGACTTCGGAATCGGACTGCGTGTTCACGCTGCGACGATCCTGCTCGAAGACCTCGCGCCGCAATTCCTCGGTGTTGATCAGGTTGCCGTTGTGCGCCAACGCGATACCGTAAGGCGAGTTGACGTAGAACGGTTGCGCCTCGTCGCTGCCCTCGCTGCCGGCGGTCGGGTAGCGGCAATGCGCGATACCCATGTGCCCCTTGAGCAGCGACATCATGTCCGCGTCGAACACGTCACTGACAAGGCCATTGCCCTTCTCCACCCGCATCTGCCGGCCATTGCTGGTGGCGATGCCGGCGGCATCCTGGCCACGGTGCTGCAGGACGGTCAGGCCGTCATACAGGCGCGCGGCCACTTCGGTATGGCTGACGATGCCGACGATGCCGCACATGCGAGGCTCCGGAAAGTGGCTTAGGGGTGCGGGCGGACCATGCCGCCGATGCCGAGCCTGGACTGGGCCTGGTCACGCAGCTTTTCGGCATCGGCACGGTCGGCGACCGGCCCGATGCGAACGCGGGTGCGCGGACCGGCATCGGTGTTGACGGTTTCGGTGAAGGCGGACAGGCCCGCGGCTCGGGCGCGATCACGCAGGGCGCGCGCGGCATCGGCATCGGCGAAAGCGCCAAGTTGCACCGCGAAACCGACATTCGCCGTGGCCGGCTTCGGCGCGGGCTTGGGCACAGGTGCCGGTGCCGCGGGCTTGGCGGCCGGTTGGGGCGCAGGTTCGGTGCGTGCGGCCACTTCCGGCGCCTTTGCGGGAGGTGCGGGTTTGGGGGCAGCTGCCGGGACTTCGGCTGGCGGGTTGCGCGGCTGTGGCGGCGTCGCGCTGGCCACCGGTGCAGGTTCGGCATCCGGCCGGGTGGCAGCTGCAACGGCCGCTGCCGGCGTGTCACCGGCATTGAGCACGACCACGCTGGCCTTGACCTTGTCGCTCACGTGCAACGCGCGCAGGCGTGCCGCCTCCGCCTCGGCCCGCGTATCGAACGGCCCGATGCGCACGCGCCAGGCATCGCGGCCATTGAAGTTCGCCGACTCGGTGTAGGCGCGTAACTCACTCTGGTTGAGTGCAGCGGCCATGCGCTCCGCATCGGCGGCAGTGCCGTAATGCCCGAAACTGACC
>JAEXBT010000179.1 GCA_023393895.1 Pseudomonadota bacterium | reverse complement strand
AGAGCAGGCGCGCAAGGCGGCGTGACGGGGCTGGTTGATCCGGCAATCGGGATCCGGGACGCGCCGGATCCGGTCGGACGCCCAAGTTCCGGACAGAAAAAAGGGCCTGCATCGCTGCAGACCCTTTGAACCTGGCGCCCGAAGTTGGACTCGAACCAACGACCCCCTGATTAACAGTCAAGTGCTCTAACCGGCTGAGCTATTCGGGCGGGGACGCGCATGATAGGAAGTTGTCGCCGGAGCGTCAAGCGGGATCAGAAGCACTTCCGCACCGTGGCGGCATCGGTGACGCTGGTGCCGCCGGTGGAAATGCTCTTGGCGCCGGTCTGGTTGATGCCCAGCGTGCCGCATGTCGTGTCCTTGGTGGCCTGCGCACCTTGCGGCACCGCTTGCAGTCTGTAGGTCGTCGCCGTGGCGGTGCCGTTGAAGCCCACCGTGTAGAACGCGGAAACGTCCTGGCTGCAGGCCGGCAGCGTCGGGTTGCCGCCGGCCGCGGTGCTGTAGCGCAGGTTGGTGGTGTGATAGCGCTCCATGAAATGTGCGGCTTCCATCATGCAGGCCGCGGCGGTGGCGCGACGGGTCTTGATCACGTGCTGCTGGTAGCTCGGGATGGCGATGGAGGCCAGGATCGCGATGACGGCCACCGCGATCATGAGCTCGATGAGCGTGAAACCCTGGCTCGATCGACGATGGCCGGCATTCCAAACTGCGGTGGAAACGGGGTTCTTTCGCATGGTCAGTTCCTGACGAGTTCGCGCCACATGATGCGCTTGGCCTGATCGCCCAGCAACGGCGGCGTGGTGGGGATGCAGGTGCCGTCGGCATTGAAGCCGCCCACGCAGACGTTGCCGTTGGTCATGCGCAGGTTGCCCAGGCCACCCAAGCCCACGTCCACCGAGGTGATGAAGCGGCTGCCCGCGGCAGCCCCGTCGCCGGTGCCCTTCAGGCGGTCGTCGCCCTTCTCGTTGGCGTTCACGTCGATGAAGGTGTAGGTGCCAGCAGCCGTCCCGTCGGAAGACGGGTTGGTGCCGGTGAACACGTCGATGGCATTGAGATAGCCCCGGGTACCGTCCTCGCTGCAGCCACTGCCGCGCCGAGGGATCAGCGAGGTGAACCACAGGGCGCGTCCATAGACCACCGGGGTGGAGACGATGCGCTCGCCACGTGCGGAGTCCGGCACGCCGAGGTTCAGGTACCAGCCCTTCTTGCCGGACGGCAAGGCCGAGAACGCTTCGGCCGCGCGCGCATCGCGGTCGATCGAATCGCTGCCGAAGGTCTTGAATTCGCGCAACTGGAGGTCGCTCTTGGCCAGCGTCGTCTTGGTGACGCCCGCTTCCGTCTTCAGGTAGGCGGCATCATCGATCAGGGTGTACAGCGTCTGCACCTGTTCGGTATCCAGCGAGGTGTTGGAAGGCACGTCGTTTTCATAGATGTATTTGCCGGTGCCGAACGAGACGAAGATCCGCCGCGTGTTTGGCTCGCGGGCAAGCGAAATGCCGCCAGTGATCGGCTGCACCACATTGTTGGAATCCTTGGCCACGAACATCAGGTGGCGGGTGCCGGCCCAGTCGGCGCTGTCGGTACTGGAGATGTCCCAGCGCCACAGGTTGCCCTGCATGTCGCCGCCATAGAGCGTGTCGATCTTGCCGTTGCCGTCCAGATCGCCCACGCCGATGTTCATCAGGCCGTTCCTGGCCCCGCTGCTGCCCGCGCCGGTCCGCAGCTTGACCACGCCGCCGGTCTGCGGAAGCGTGCCATCGTGGTTGGGGAGATAGACGAACATCACCGCTTCGCCGCTCACGCTGTCCAGGCCGTTCGGCACGATGACCAGGTTCTGGCCGCCCTCGCCCTTGCGCGCCAGCACCTGGCCCAGCACGTAGCCCATGTCATCGTCGCTGCCGGCGGCACCGGGCTGGAAGCTGCGGTCCCACAGCACCTTGGTCGCCGTCATTGCCTCGGGCGCGGTCACGTCCAGCGCGAACACGCCCTTGCCGCCACGGCCGAGTGCCGCGACCAGGATGTTCTGGTCACCGTCCTCGATGAGGGGATCCGCGTTCGCCTCCTGCTTGCGAGTCGAAACGTCGATCTTGCCATCCACGAAGAAGCGATGGTTGGCCATGGCTTCCCCGTACTTGGGATCGCTCAGCTTGCCCAGCTCGGTGAAGCTGATGCCGGCCGGCACATAGGAGAACGCCACGTCCCCGGCACTGGTCACGCCATGCAACATGCCGTCGTTGGCGCCGACATAGAGCATGCCGGTATCCATCTCGTAGAACGGCGCGGAGTTGATGATGTCGCCGATGGGGTTGTCGCGCCGGCGCAGGTAGTTGGTTTCGGTGGGGGTACCACCCTGACCGATTTCCAGCCCGCGCTGGCCGATCAGGTAATTGAAGTTGTTCTGCCCGCTGACCGCCACCACACCCACCTGCCCGCTGGCACGGGTCAGTGCGGCCTTCTGGGTGTCGCTCAGGTTGTTGTAGGTGAACGCCTGCCCGCCGGTCGCACCATGGGTCAGGATGGTGCGGCTGGCGAA
>JAEXBT010000061.1 GCA_023393895.1 Pseudomonadota bacterium | reverse complement strand
GATGCAGACAAAGCGGCGACTGGCCTCGGCAATGATCTTTTCGCGGGTCAGTGCCGCGCCGCCGCCCTTGATCAGGCACTTGTTCGGGTCGCATTCGTCAGCGCCATCGACATAGAGCGCGAGCTCGCCGGTGCTGTTGAGGTCGAGGATCTCGATGCCGCGGGCGCGCAGCCGTTCTGTGCTCTGCTCGGAACTGGATACCGCACCCTTGATACGGGTGGGATCCCGCCCCAGCGCATCGATGAAGTAAGCGACCGTGGAACCAGTGCCGACGCCGACGATCATGCCGTCCTCGACATGCTGCATGGCTTTCTCGGCGGCGAGGCGCTTGGCTTCCGACATCGCTGTTTCCTGATTATTCGAGTGAGAGCAGCAGTTTCCACTGCGCCGAGGTGACCGGCAGCACCGACAGTCGCGAGCCGGTGCGGATGAGCGCGAACTCCTCGCCGAGATCGTCGCGGTGCTCGCGGATCTCAGACAGGGGAATGGGTCGCCGGGTATGGCGGACGTAGCCGACATCCACAAGTTCCCACCGGGGCTGCTCGGGCGTGGCCTTCTCGTCGAAGTACTTGGACTTGCGCTGGAACTGGGTGGGATCCGGATAGGGCGTGCTGGCGACTTCACCGATGCCGTAGATGCCGGGCACGTCGCAGTTGGAGTGGTAGAACAGCACGCCGTCACCGGGCTTCATCTGGCGCATGAAGTTGCGCGCCTGGTAGTTGCGCACGCCGGTCCACGGTTCGGTGCCGACGCGTTCGAGGTCGTCGATCGAGAAATCGGTCGGCTCTGACTTCATCAGCCAGTACTTCTTGCGGGTGCTCATGTGATGGGCCTGAACAGGGTGCGGGTTTCGGTGACGATGGCATCGCAGGGCACGTCCCACGGATGCGCCGGCACGTTCGGGCATTCCTGGCTGTCGAACCCGATCCCGACCAGCAGCGGCGGTGCCTGCCGTTCCAGCCTGAACGCCAGCGTGCGGTCATACCAGCCGCCGCCCATGCCCATGCGCCTGCAGTCCTTGTCGAAGCCGGTGAGCGGCAGGGCGATGAGCGACATTTCCGTGGCTTCGAGGAGCCTGGCCGGATCGGCCACGGGCTCCGGGATCCGGTAGCGGTTCGCCACCAGCGGATCCCCCGGACGCCACGGCGCGAACTTCAGCGCCATGGAGGGTTCGTCGAGGACCGGCAGGCAGTAGACCAGACCGGGGGGCAGGGTGAGTTGCCAGGCGTGCAGCGGCAGTTCGCCATCCATCGCCCAGTAGCCGGCGACATGGCCTGGTCCCAGTTCGACGTGCAGCCTGGTCAGGCGCTCGGCCACCGCCTCGCCCGCTGCCATACGCTCGCGCGGCAGGATGTCGCGGCGTCGCGCGCGGAGGTCAAGGCGACTGGGAGACTTCATGTCCATGCCGGGATTGTAGGCGAGGGCGCCAGCCGCGGGAGGACGCGCAAACAAAGAACCCGCGCCGTAGCGCGGGTCGGGTATTGGCATCCTCCGCCGTGGCGATGCGTGCGAAACGACCTTGAACCTGCGGGTTCAAGTGGGAATGCTCGGAGGCCTTCGGGCTTTCCGCATCGTGGCGGACATGCACGCCGGGCGTCGTTGCAGACCCGGTGTCGTTCTTAAGGGACAAGGCGAATGTTTTGCGCGCTGTCGCTCAAGGCAGAGGACACGATCGCAGTATAGCCCCGCCGGGCATATGCAGGGTGAACACGCGTTACTCGGCGGGCAGCCGGGCCAGGCGGCGCTCCAGCGCATCCAGCGCGTTGGCCAGCGCACGGTCGCGGGTGCGGTTTTCCTCGCGCAGGATTTCCAGTTCGTGGGCGAGGTTGAGTGCCGCCAGCACGGCGATGCGCTCCATCGCCACCATGCGGTTGTTACCACGGACTTCGCGCATGCGCTCATCGAGCACGCGTGCGGCGGCGAGCAGGCTGTTGCGCTCTTCCGGGGTGACGCCGACCGTGTAATCGCGGTCGAGGATGCGGACGTTGACCGGCTCGGCCGCGGTGCCTTCCGGCGTGCTCACGTGTGCTGCTCCAGGGCCTTGAGCCGATGGATCATCGCCTCCACACGCGAGCGCGCCTCCTCATTGCGGCTGATCAGCTGCGCGCGGTCGTGAATGAGCTGTTCCTGCTGCACGCGCAGGCTGCGGTTCTCCTCACCGAGCCGCTGCTGGCTCTCGGCCAGGGTTTCGATGCGCTCGACGAGCTGCATGAGGCGGTCGATGGGGTCGCGTTCTTCCATCCGCGCAAGATGTCAGGGCGCGCTGACCGGGTCAAGGCCGCGGCCCGCCGGGTGCTGGCGCGATAGACTGGCGTTTCCCGCAAATGGAGCCCGACCTTGCCGTCTTCCCATGCATTGCCCGACTGGCAACAGGTCGAAGCCGCGCTCGCACCGCTGCAGCTGGCCATCAGCCCTGCCGAACTGCACGGCGCACTGGCCGGCTGGATCGCCGGGGGTGGTGAGACGTCCGGGCCCTGGCTCGGGCGGATACTGGCTGACGAGAGCCTTGCGTCACCGGCCGATCCCACCCTGAATGCCCTGCGCGATGCCACGGCGACGTTGTTGGAGGATCGCGAACTGAACTTCCAGCTCCTGCTGCCGGATGACGAGACCCCGGTCGATACGCGTGGCAACGCCTTGTTCGATTGGTGCCGGGCGTTCCTGGGTGCGTTCGGTCTGGCAGCGGGCGCGAACCCGCCGCTGTCGGAGGAGGGCAGCGAGGCGCTGGAAGACCTGGCGCGCCTGGCGATGGCCGAAGCCGAGTCCGATGGCGACGAGGAGGACGAAGCCGCCTTCGCTGAAATCGAGGAGTTCGTGCGGGTCGCGGCACTGCTGCTGCATGGCGACTGCGCACTTGGCCCGCGCCACCGCAAGCGACTGCACTGAAAGGCCCGCGATCCATGCCCGCGATCGACAAGGCGCTCTCGGCGAAATCCTGCGGCAAGCGCCGCCGCCAACTAATGCGGATGGTCGGCGACGACGCCATCCTGATCCTGCCCGCCGCGCCGGTACGCGTGCGCAGCCGCGACACCCATTACCCCTACCGCCAGGACTCCGACTTCTGGTACCTGACCGGCTTTGACGAGCCCGAGGCGGTTCTGGTGCTTGTGCCCGGTCGCGCCCACGGCGAAGCACTGCTGTTCTGTCGCGAACGCGATCCGGAGCGCGAAGGCTGGGATGGCCCGCGGCTCGGCCCGGAAGGCGCGGTGGATGCGCTGGGGATGGACGATGCCTGGTCCATCGATGACATCGACGAGATCCTGCCGGGACTGCTGGAAGGCCGCTCGCGCGTCTATTACCACTTCGGGCACGACACCGAGTTCGACCTCAAGCTGATCGGCTGGGTCAACCGGGTGCGTGCGCAGGTGCGGCGCGGCGCCCAGCCGCCGCACGAGTTCCTCGAACTGGGTCATCTGCTCGACGAGATGCGCCTGTTCAAGTCGGCGGACGAATTGCGGCTGATGCAGCGCGCGGCGGACATTTCGGTTGCCGCGCACGAGGCCGCGATGCGCGCCGTGCGCCCGGGTATCCACAAATACGAACTGCAGGCAGAGCTCGAGCG